>DMPJ01000427.1:0-8689 GCA_003456035.1 Planktothrix sp. UBA8402 | reverse complement strand
GATGGGCGGGTTTTTAGAGATTTTTTGTTCATATTATAGATGGGCGGGTTTTTAGAGATTTTTTGTTCATATTATAGGTTGACTCGAACCCGCCCCTACATTTTAATTTAATAATTAAACCACAAAGATACAAAGACACAAAGAAGTTGTAAATATTGAAAATGTTACAGTTCATCAATTACTTTTCCCCGCATTGTTTTGAGATGCGATCGCTTAGTTTTACTATCTAGTCGCCTTCTTTGGGAACTTCGAGTTGGTTTACTTGATTTGCGAGGTTTGGGGAGGGCGATCGCACTTTTAATTAAGTCTTGTAATCGTTGTAATGCTTGTTCCCGATTCTGTTCTTGGCTGCGATGTTCCTGTGCTTTAATAATAATAATGCCTTCTTTTGTGACCCGTTGATCATTTAGTTTTAACAGCCTTTCTTTGTAAGTTTCAGGTAATGAGGAAGCGATAATATTAAAGCGTAGGTGAATTGCTGATGCTACTTTGTTCACATTTTGCCCCCCGGCACCCTGAGAACGAATTGCACTCATTTCTATTTCATGATCTGGGATGTTGACGGAGTTGGAAATTTGCATTTTATTAACAATAATAGGAGAAAAGGGGATATCCGTGTAGGCAACTAAGATAACACCTTTTGAACAGTATAAGCAGGGGCTTCTATAATCATTACATGATGGGGAATATCTGTCACTTCAAGATCAAAAAGATCATCAGATGTTTTGACTAAGATAGATTTTAAAGCCCCTTTAACTTGAGATGCTTTATGCAATAAAGCTAGTGCTTTGTGTAAGCTTTCTCCCTGGCGCTGTACCCGAATAGGAACAGGTTTTCCTTGATAATTTTGTTTTAAAATGGCATCAATTCCTTGATTTCTTTGAACTGGAATAATATCTAAACTAGCAATAATATTGAGTGCATCTTCATTGGCATTAAGATAGGCTTTTCGACCTTTCTGAAGGAGCAAAGATTCGGATTTAATTGGAGTTTTTAATCTATCTTTACAGATTTGAACAGCATCGGGGGAAATATCAATTCCCCAGGCTGAACGATTTAATAATTTAGCTGCAATAATTGTTGTCCCACTTCCACAAAAAGGGTCTAATACAATATCTCCAGGATTAGAGGCTAATTCAATAATTTGTTCTAGGAGTAAAATTGGTTTTTGACTAGGATAACCCACTCGCTCTTTAGCTTTAGGGTTTAAATAGGGAATCTCCCAAACATCACTTAATGGCACTCCTTTTTTGGGATCAGCAGGAATGATTTCCCCATCATCATCCCTAGCATAAACGGCTTTACCATGCTCATCTCTGGTACGTTTCTGTAAGATTTGATCAATATTCGTAGACTCTGAATAATCACAATAAATGGGATTAAAAATAAATTGATTTGTCTTAGAATAAAAGAATATGGTTTGATGAGCGGGTAATAATCCTTTCCTAGAATTTGACCATCGTTTGTAACTCCAAATAATTTCTGATCTAAAATTTTCTTGACCAAAAATATGATCTAAAATCGCTCTAATGATATAATTGGCATGAGTATCACAATGTACAAAAATTGATCCATCTTCCCTTAAAACGTTATATAGAACAGCTAACCTATCATGAAGAAATTTTGCATAATCTTGATGACTTTCCCATAAATCATCATAGCTAAATTCACATTGTCTATCTCTCGTTTTTAAAGAATGCTGTTTTTGAGTAAAAAAAGGAGGATCTAAATAAATCAGATTAACGGAATTTTGCTGCATTCCTGAGACGATATCAAGACAGTCTCCTTGAATAATATTGTAAGTAGTGCTCATAATTTTTAATGGGTTAATCAATTATCATTCATCAGAAGCAGTATTTTGATCCGCAATTCTTTGTAAGATTACTTTTAAATCTATTTCTGTATTCGTTATTCCCTATTCTCTACTATCTAAAATTTCAACAGTCCCTTGATAACCATCAACTCGCACTCGTTGACCGTCTTTTAAATGGGTAGTCGCACCTTGAATATTCATCACCGCCGGGATGCCATATTCTCGGGCGATAATTGCACCATGAGAAAGTTGTCCGCCCACTTCAGAAATAATCGCTTTTGCTGTTAATAATATTGGCGACCATCCCGCATCCGTGTAGGGAACAACTAGAATCATATCTTCTGTTTGATCAATAATATTGGTTAGACTACGACAGATTTTAACAGTTCCTTCTACACATCCAATACTAGCAGGAATTCCTTGTAAAATTGCAGAATTTTGAAGGATTATTGATCGAGGTTTTGGTAATATGTTACCATAGATAATAGCCGGAACAATGCGATCGCTATCTTCTTGAAAAATTTGCCGCCGTTGACAAACTTTTGAGATCAAATCAGGCTCAATATTTTGTTGTATCCAATCTTTGATTTCATCCGATTCTAAATAGAAAATATCTCCAGTATTTTCTATGACTCCTTGGGTGATGGCTTGGGATTCTATCGCTAATATTGTCCATCGTAAATGAGCTAATAGTTTACCGTAAATTTCAGCAATTTTGCTTTTAGTTAAGGTGCGTTGATAACATTGAGATTGTCGCCATTTTTCCAATATTGTTAAATTAGAAACGGTTAAATTTTCCCTGCGGTAGTTATTATTTATCACGATTTTAAATAGCATTCCTTTTAATATCTCTGGTTGTTCTAGCCAATTAGGAACAGAAATATCGGTTCCTACTTCACTTAAATAACCATAGGTTTGTAACCAAGTTTCAAATTGTTGATTTTCTGCTAAAATTTGATTAAAGGATTCATGGGTTATTTGTTCGGGTTCTTCAAAGGTTTCTCTGATATTATTAGCAATAGTTTGTAAAGCTTCCATTGAGGCAATTTCTGGGGCGGTTTGGGTGGGTATCCAGCTATCAGAGACTTTAAATAATGTTCGTCGAATCGCTAACCCAATCGGAGCAATAATATTATAATAGGTGGCTGATTTTAATAGATTTTTAATGGTTTCAGACCGTTCTAAAAGTTGATTTAACGTCAGATATTTAAGGGATAAATCAGATTCAAATTGTTGTAATTTTGGTAAAAATAGCTGTTCTAAATCTTGTTTAAAATCATTGTGTAAATGTCGTTCGCGTTGAATTAATCGCCATAAACCTGCTAAGGAAGGTAAGAGTTTACGAATCGGAGGTTTTCCCATTTTTTGCCCTCGGACTAAAAATTCTAACCCCTGTTCGGGTAATCCCATTAAGCTAAATATTTCTCCTAATAGGGTGGCGTTAAAATAGGCGTGAGAACCGAATAATGTAGCGGTTTGATTAAAGTCTAATTTTGCTACTTTTTTCCCTAAAACTAAGGTAAATATTTCTCCCCAAACGCCACAGGTTAAAGGGCGATTAATTGACCAAGTTAAGGGCGGAATTACCCCAGAAATCACTTCGGCGGCAATAGTTCGCGTCCAAATTGGGCGTAAATTTGTAATCGGACGAGTTTGCAAAATCCAGACTTTTATTCCATCCCAACACCACTCAATATCTTGGGGTAAACCATGATAAAAAGTTTCTATTTCTTGGGCGAGTTTGACTAATTCTAAAATAACGGTTTTTGGTAAAATATCAGGTAGTTCTAAATCATCAATAGAGGTATTAATTTCTATTTCTAAATGAATCGGAGTAAATTGGCCCCCAACAACGGATTCTGCCCCCCCGGGTAAGGCTTCAATAATAATTTGTGAACCGCCATCTAAGGGGTTGCGAGTAAACATTACCCCCGCGACTTCACTGGCTAAATAGGGTTGAATTAATACGGCTATTCCGGTATCATGAATTTGTTGATTTTGACGATAGGAAATTGCTTCGGGAGTCCAATAAGATTGACGACATTGAATAATTGCGTCTTGTAATTCTATGGGATAATTAACAGGGCCAATGGTTTGATATTGTCCTGCCGCCGAAGAACTATTGCTATCTTCTCCAATAGCAGAAGAACGGACAATTAAGGGAAAATGTATTAGATCAATTTGTTTTTTAAAAGGAATATTAATTTCTTCTAAACGGTTAATTGCAGGTAAAACCCATCCCAAAGGAACTTTAAAACCTGCCCGTTGTAATTCACTTAATCTGGTGGCTTTTTCGCCACATTGTTTAATATTCAGTTGATCTTTTAGAGAAAAAAGTTGCTGTTTCATATAGTACATGATATCATCTTGTTGAGATAAGTTAATTATTACTAATTGAATGGCTAAACCAATACCTGCTAACAGTTCCCCAGGAGATAATAGAGAATATTTAGAGGTTTGATCCCAAAAAATTACCCAAAATGGCCCACTTAAACACCCTAAACGGGATGCCCAAAGTCGGGATGAATATTTAGAAATGGGCAATAATACATAACTGAATCTCCAGATTAATAATCCCGTAATTCCGCTACTAATTGCAATAATAGGAGAATACACTAATATTCCCCAAGTTGCATTGGTAACCCCGCCTCCTTTAGCAACAAAATATCGTCCTGCGACTAATAAAATTAAACTTACCAGTTGCCAAGCTGGAGCATTAGGGAATAAAATCTTAGCCGCAATAACTGGAATAATTCCTCGTGCTATTTCTAGGATCACTGCGATAATTCCCGATGGTTTTCCCCCTTGGTAAAAAGCTGCGGAAACACTAATATTACCTGTTCCTAATGTTGATAATTTTTTTCCCGATAGGAGTTGCACAACCCAACCTGTTAGGGGTAATGTCCCTAAAATCAAGCTCCCCGCCAACAGTAATACTATCATCCAAAAAGACATGAGAAATATTCTCCGGTAATCAAAAAAATCTTCAGCATCAGATCCTAGGGTTAATTGGGGTAGGGTGTCATCGATAGAACCTTTAACTTTTAGTTAACCAAAAATGAGATAATAGTCAAGGTATCATTATAATTAAGGAAAAATCAACATTATGGCAAGTAGTAATACTCTATGGATTCCGATTGTAGTGCTGATTGTCGGATTTGTGGCGGCGGTGAGTATTGGATCAATTGCTTGGTATAACTCTAAGCGTCCCCCGGGTTGGGAAGATAAAGAAAGACCGGATTATATTCCTAAAGTGAATCAGGAAGATGAGAATAAATAGGGGTTAAGATTAATTAAACCACAAAGATACAAAGACACAAAGAAGTCGTAAACACCCAGGGTGTTTATTGCTATACTTTCAAGATGAAAGTCGGGAAGAACACTTACTTTTCCCGACTTTAAATTAAAAGCAATGGTCTTGAACAATTTTCCTCCAGCAATCAAATTTAAGGGTAAATCAACAAGGGTTTAGTTTTTCTTTCCCTTGGGAAATTGATTAATTTGGGCTGACCCATAAAAAATCAGGGAATTGTTTTGAATTCGCAGTCTATCTACCTTTAATTGGGTTCCTTCCATAGACATCAACATCCCGTTCCCAATAAATACAAAATTGTATTTATTGATACAAACAATCGTTTGGATTTATGGTTTTATAAAACAAACGTTCGTTTTTATCATGAAAAACATCTTCTCTCGCATCAGAGGACAAGGGTATCTTTCCCTTGATGCGGGCTATCCGAACCGGGGTAGATCGCGATGGCGCAAGGGACTGTCTCGCTATCTTGCAAAGATGCGAGGAGACATGAAGTGTCCACCGCGTCCCCCGTTTCGCAATATTGCTTGGTCATGGATGGGTGGCTTTCTCGGAATTGCCACTACTGGATATCTATCGCTGATTGCCCATACGCCCTTGTTGATGGCACCGTTTGGTGCAACCTGTGTCTTGGCATTTGGCGTTTCGGATAGCCCGCTTGCCCAACCGCGTAATGTAATTGGTGGGCATATCTTGTCCACGTTCATTGGGCTGGTTTGTTTACAAGTGTTTGGACATGAATGGTGGGCAATGGCGTTAGCTGTCGCCACTGCAATTGCCGGAATGCAATTGACCAGAACTGTGCATCCGCCTGCTGGGGCAGACCCTTTGGTCGTGATGTTGACCGGAGCCTCTTGGAACTTTCTACTAACGCCAGTTTTGCTGGGCTCAGTTGTCCTTGTCATAAGTGCCGTTTTGTTCAACAACTTGGTGGCAGAACGGACGTATCCCAAATATTGGCTTTAATCCCCGCCCAGAGCGCGAATGCAAACCGTTATTAGGAGAATGAATCATGACGAACCTCGCTCACATTGATGATATGTACGAACAAGTCAATCAGACTAAGCTGGAGTACATTCGTCGGCAACACGCTTGGCTCACAGAACCGCTCTACCGAGCTAGTGATGCCGTGAAAGAAATGCCCTTTTTCGAGTGGCTGAATCAACTCGAAACTCCATTAGAGTTCAAGTCTGCGGCAGTGCAGTTATTTTATCACTCTGCAACTTTTCCCAAGGTGATGGGCTTGATGCTGGGTACAACCCCCCTATCTTAAAATCACATGATGCCGTTCTACGCCAAGCATGCTTTTGGTGAAGCCGATCATCACGAACTATTAATGGGTTGGATGCTCAAATATGGACTGCTAGATGAACGCAACGAAATCGAAACTGTGATTACAACACCGGAGACGAATGCTTGTGTGAACCTGGCTTACCAACTGGCGATTGAGCAAGACCGGGCGAAGTGGCTAGTCACCATTAACTGTAGCATTGAACGATGCTCGAATGACTTTTTCAAAGCTGTAGCTCCGAAGATGCGTGAAATTGGAGCCGGAGATCCATACTTTGACATTCATGTGGAAGCAGATGAACATCACAGCATCATGGGACTCGAATATATTGAACCACAAGATCCAGAGTCTCCAAGAGGACGACAATTAATTGCGAAGGCACTTGAAGGGGTGAGTTTGTGGGCGGCGATGCTGCATTCTTGGATTGACGTTGATTGCTTCCCCCATTTTGATTTGAATGGCCAACTCAAGAACTCAATTCGCAAACGAGTGTCAATTCTCATCTAAAATCTGGCCCTTGTTAGTCAAGGTTGTCCCAATTATCGCGTAATTGGGACAATTTTGCAGCTTTGTTGGGAACAATTAGGTAAAATCAGTCTGTTAAAATACATACAAATATTTGGTAAACTTCCCCGAATGGATCTTACTTGAAGTCTGGGGTACGCAAATCGATGACAAAAGCAAGTAAAGAACTGGTGATAGAACATTCCTTGCGTTTGTTCAAAGTGCAGGGCTACCACAATACATCAATGGCAGATATTGGGACTGCTTGTGGATTACTCAAAGGCAGCATCTACAACTATTTTTCTAGCAAAGAAGCTCTTGCTCTCGCGGTGATTAAGTTTGTGCATGATTATTTCAAGCAGTACGTCTTTGCTCATGCGTATGATGAAACTCGTTCCGAAACAGAACGTTTAGCCAATTTTATTCAGGCTGTTGAGGCATACTTCACAGCAGAATCAGGGGGATGCTTGATGGGCAATCTCGCATTAGAAGTAGGAGATACTTTGCCACAGTTTGCCACCCGAATTCGAGCTTATTTTGATGATTGGACAGCAGCTATCGCTCATCTGCTTACGCCTCAATATGGTTTGATTCAGGCTAAACAAATGGCCCTAACAGTTGTTGGCAATACACAGGGAGCCATCATGATGATGCGCCTCTACCAAAAGCCTGAGTTTCTTCATCTAGCCAATCAATCGCTGGCTGATTTGTTGAGCCAGAACTAGCAGCAATGCTGCCCAAAAGTCAATTTGTACAAGCCTGACACACTGAAGTAGATTCCTGCAAGGTTTCCATTGCTGACCTGACAAATCACATACTAGAAACGACCTGATCCTAACAATAGGAATCACCTCATATTAGCTTTTCTTTCCTTTGGGAAATTGATTAATTTGGGCTGACCCATAAAAAATCAGGGAATTGTTTTGAATTCGCAGTCTATCTACCTTTAATTGGGTTCCATCTAAGGCAAATTTGTCAAGATCTAATAAATCATTAACATGGTTTACTAAAGCTTGACTCAGGTTAATTTCCTCCTGATTTCCCTGATATTGAACATCAACAAATCGGATTTTCTGACGGTCTTCCACTTCTACCTGAGTTGTAAAATCAACTTGGACGGGTGCTTCTGAATTTCCTAATTGAATTCCTGATTGAATTCTTAGGGTTTTCTCAGCAGTAACCGTCATCAGGGTTTTTGTAAAGGTTAACGGTTCTCCCTGATATTGCAGACGCTGGAGTTTTTCGACCACAAAGGGTGTGTTAAAAGAGTCAGTTAAGTCTTCCTCGGTTAATACCACCCGCAAACTGGCTTGAGTCGGTTGTCGTAACTTGACTTGACCTGTGAAAATCGCGCTGAAATCAATGGACACCGCTTGCACATAGAGTTCCATGACGGCAATCCGGAGGCCATTGTACATCAACATCCCGTTGCCGATAAAATCAAAACCATCGACGCTTCCGGTGCAAAGCTTGGCTACAGGTTCCGCCCGAACGTTGGCTTCAATTTTTTCAGAACGCTTGAATAAAGCCGAGATCGCAGCCCCAACCACCTTGCTGACAAGGCGATCGCCACTTTGATTCTTAAAAGAAGTGCTTCCAAACAAAGCCTGTACCATTCCTATTGCTCGTTAGCTGACTTCCCTATTATAACTTTTTATAAAGTTTTGTAACAATTAGTAATGCTTATCAAGGGAATAAGGGGGGTGTGGGGCCAGGCTGTTTCATTCTCTAGGAAAAACTGTGTGACCTCTCCCCCAACCCCTCTCCT
>DMPJ01000286.1 GCA_003456035.1 Planktothrix sp. UBA8402 | reverse complement strand
GGGAAATGTTTGACAATATTAACTTTAAAAATTACCCCTAAATCTCGATATTTTTCCCGTTGATTAGAAATAAAATTTCCCATAGAATAAATCACAACAGCTTTTTTCGGCTTTCCTAATTTCCCAGTTTGTTCAAAAATTTGATAGGGTTGCACAACATGGGGATGACTACCTAAAATAATATCAGCCCCGGCATTAACTAACTGTTTAACTAAGGTTTTTTGTTCTGTATTCGGTTGACGTTGATATTCTGAACCAAAATGTAAAATAACAGTCACTATATCTACTCCTGATGACCGAGCTTTAGTAATATCTTGGATAATTTTTTTAGGCTCTATTAAGGAGACTAAATAATCTTTACCTTGGGGAATTGGGATACCATTAGTTCCATAACTATAACCCAAAATTGCCATAGAAATATTATTTTTTTTAACGATAGCTATTTGATTAGCTGCTTCAGCAGAGGCAGCCGTCCCGACCGAAATTAAACCCCGTTTTCGAACATTTTCTAAGGTTTTTAAAACTCCTTTTTCTCCTCGATCTAAAGAATGATTATTGGTAGTTGAAATAATATTAAATCCGGCTTTTTTAATCCCATCTGCTAAAGGATCTGGAGCGTTAAATAAAGGATATCCTGTATACCCTGTTTCTGGGCCTGCTAAAGTTGTTTCTAAGTTACCAATTACCCAATCTCCTGAAGATAAAATGCCTTTAACTTCTTTAAAGAAATTATCATAATTATAGGTTTTTGTGGTGGGATTATAACCGGATTTAATTTGAGCGCCGTGCATCATAATATCACCGACAGCAATTAATTCCGCTTCTTTGGTATAAGGTTGAGGTTTGGGGGGTTGAGTAGCGGTAATTTCTGCTACGGCTTCTGATGTTTCTGTCGGGGTTGTATTACGATTACATCCCCCAATAAAAATCAAAAAACTGCTGGTTAATATTAAAGTAATCCATCGACTTTTTAAACTAATAGCCATAAATTTATCCTCACCCTTAGATTTTGATAATTTTACCGCAATTGTTACCCTAGGGATAAATTAATCCATGTCTAACTCCAAAGTGCTAGATTAGTCATAGTTGACATCCGCCCCGCCGTAAAACGGGCGGGGATTCCATCTATATAAAAATGATTTAAGTGGTTTTTTACGAGTTGAGGGAAATAAGGATTGAAATAAGAAGTTTAATTTTTATGACAATTTTAATGAGTAACTTTATGATTTTTTAAGGTTTTAAGTCTTCAGGTTTATTGCAATTTAATAACATTTGTGATTCGGCTTCAGATAGATCAATCGGTTGTATGGGAATTTGGCTTAACCAGCGTTGAAATGATCTTCCCCCTGGAGCTATAAACCTTTGTAAATGGTGATAAGCAGAACGGCGATAAAACCCACATAAAGGTTCCCAACGGAACTGACTTTGAGGAACAACGGCTAAAATATGATCAGGAATAGCTGCTAAACGAGTTTGCCAATGTTTAATTATAGAGGGTTGTAATCGGGGTAAATCACAGGCTAATAACCAAATCCAATCAAAGGGAATTTGTAATAATCCCTGGGATAATACAACTAATGGCCCTTGGTTCGGTTCCGTCTCTAATAAAACTTCATAATCCTCGGTTAATAAAGTTTGATAACGTTTCGGCCAAGGTGTGGCAATATATACTTTTTGGCTACAGATAGCCGCCACTTCATAGACTCGCCCAAGCAAGGGTTTGCCTTCATAAAGAACAAAAGCCTTATCCTCACCCATGCGAGAACTTTGACCCCCAGCCAGAATTAAAGCGGCAATAGACAGATCATTCATAATTTTAAATCTGTAGCACGGACTTAGGGTTGATATTAACCGATTTCAAGTCAATTAATTTTAATCCCTATTCAAAAAGTAATCTTGAATCTCCTGCAATTTAGCCTGAACTTTCCCTTCTGTAAGTAGAGATTCAGCGCTTGATAATCCCGATTCTAAATCTTGACACACCCCGGCACGCCAGAGATAAAAGCCGCCATTCCATATTGCCGCTTTCATAAATTCACTGGTTTGACCTGATAAAACTGTTTGGATTTGTTCAATTAAAATCGGAGTTGAGGACAGAGTAATTTCTCTACCATCAAACCCATAATCCCGGGGATGTAATAATAATCTTTCAAAGAAAATATCATCTAAGCCAGGATTTTGTGTTAATATTTTTGTAGGATATTTAACTATTTGGGTTTGTTGACTGGGTTGATGTAGACCAATAATACAAGTGCGATCGCGAGGTAAATCGCAACTTCCTTCTAACCCTTTAACGGTAATAAAATCCGTTACTCCACGCCAATGAAAAGTTTGTCTAAACATGGTTTCTGTGGGCGGATGCACATACCCAGAAACTACCGTTGCTTGTCCTAGATATGGTTTCCAGATCAATTCCATCGTCGCTATTGGGGGACGTTTACCAATTTCTCGACGGTAGGTAACTAACTTTTCTGCTGCTAAGAAATGTTGGGGAAGATAAACAAATCCCAAACCCAATTCGGCAAAAACCTTTTGTACTTGTGCTAGGGATAATTTAGACCAGTCTAAACCCAACCCCTGCCAAATTTCAATTAAAGGAATTCCCTCTTTGGTGGGCATTCGCTGACCTCCGTGTAAAATCACCCGCACCCCGGCGGTAACTAAAATTAAGGCCGTTAAGGGAGCCATCGGAGCCGTGCGAGACCGACCATCATAAGGACAACCCAATACAAAAGGCGCGGAAGCCACCGACTGAAGTTGAGGGCCGATTTGTTCATAAGTATCCAGCATTCCGGCCAATTCTTCCCCCGTAGGACGTCGGATGCGATGGGCAATGAAAAAGGCACCTATTTGGGCTGGAGTTGCTTCCCCTAATAGCATTAATTTCATGGCTTCGGCGGCTTGAGAACGAGTTAATGGTTCACTGGTATGGGTACCACTACCGACTTGACGCAGTAAGTCTCTAAATCGATCACTCATGTTAATAACGTTTTAATTGTTGAGGTTTTGACGAGTTGCAATGTGTTTATTTTAAGAGCGGTATTTGAGGATTTAAAGAACTAATTGATCCGTTAATTTGATCGGGAATACAATCATGAACTAATTTCCAAAAATAGGCAATTGGAGGAATTTGCATTCGATCAGTTGTGGTAATAATCACCACTTCACGAGTCCAATTTGTGTCTGCATCCTCAGAAATTAATTCAGAGGAAACAAAATTTTTAGGATGTTTAAGGGTTATGGGTGCTAACCCTCTAACCGCTAAATTGGGATCAGTTCTGGCTTCTATTAAGGCAGAATGGGGCAATAAGGCAATCAGTTCTCCTTGACGAATTACCCCGCGAAACCCATCTAATGTATTTAACTCTAAAACGGCATTTAATTTTGCCCCGGCTTTAGTAAAGTTTTCTTGAACTAAACGCTGCATTCCATAACCATCTTTAAAAACAACTTGCGGATAACGAATTAATTCATCCCAAGGGACTTGAGTATATTCGGTTAAAGGATGATTGCTTGCCATTAATACTTCAATTGATTCTTGATAGAGAAGATCAACTAAAAGTTCTCCACTAGCGGTAAAAGAACGATTATTCATAATAATGGCAATATCCACTAAG
Organism: Planktothrix sp. UBA8402; assembly: GCA_003456035.1. GTDB lineage: Bacteria > Cyanobacteriota > Cyanobacteriia > Cyanobacteriales > Microcoleaceae > Planktothrix. Next base: position 1,922 of record DMPJ01000286.1, on the reverse strand, counting down.
CCATCTTTAAGAACTTTTAAAGCCCGATCACTTCCTAAAGATGTTACTCTTAACTGAACCTCTGGATAAGCATAACAAAACTTCTGTAAAACCGGAGGCAAATAGGAGGAACAAACCGAATGAATTACCGCTACACAGAGTTCTGGTTGTTTTCCCATCAGCAAGGATGCTAGTTCATCTTTTGCACTATCCCAAGTTTGGCAAATTTTGCGAGCATAGGGCCAAAAACGTTCACCTCCAATAGTTAATTTAACTTGAATCGTGCGGTGAAACAAGGGTAAACCAAGTTCTTCTTCTAGTCCTTGCACTTGTCTACTAATTGTTGATTGAGTCAGACCAGATTTCCGTGCTGCTTGTTGAAAACTTCCTGTCTCAGCAACGGATAGAAAAGATTGCAGTTGCTCTAAACGCATAAAAACAGTAAACAGTAAATAGTAAACAGTAAACAGTAAATAGTAAACAGTAAATAGTTATGAGTAAACATTTAAGCTGTTAAGCATTGTTCCGGTGTTCCCTATTCCGGTGTTCCCTATTCCGGTGTTCCGGTGTTCCGGTGTTCCGGTGTTCCCTTTTAATCAGGAATTTTGAACACAACTCAAATAGGATTGCTATAGACAATCTAGCGAGCGAGGACGCTCGCACTACAAACAAAACTGATAATGCGGATACTTGATAAATGATTTAGGTTGGTTGTGGTTCAATTTTCTTTAAAGCGGAAATAGAATGTAATCTGACCGAGGGATTTGGATCAACTAAAAGGTTAATTAAGGGATTAATGGCAGCTATTAATCCTAATTTTCCTAATCCTAATGCAATGAATTGTTTAATTTTAGGTTCGGAAATTGCCGGATAATTATTATTAAGCAAATCAATTAGAATTTGAGTAGCTTGTTCCCGCAATTCCAAGGTTTCAATTCGTCCTATACACTGAATAACTTCTTGAATCAAGTTAATTTCTTCTGTTGTTATTTGAGATAAATTCAGATTAAATTTAGGATCAAAAGTCAATAGAATTTCCTGTAAATAATTTAAACTTGCCGGGGTTTCAATCCATCCTAATGAACGAACTCCATCTATTTTTAAGGAAAGGGGAACACTTGGAGATTGTACTTGTTCAAATAATGCTGTCGCAGCTTCATCGGTTTTTAAACGGGCTAAAGCGAGTTGAGTTTGTTGACAAACTTCCGGTCGAATATCCCATAATAACGGTTTAAGTTTTTCCACTAAATTGATATTTTCTAATAAATCTAATCGCACTCCTAATCCAATTACAGCTTGTTTTCTAACATCAGCAACGGGATCAGTTAAAGCCTCTAATAAAATTGGGATAACTCTAGGATCATGAAAACTGCCTAATGCTTCAATTGCGATCGCTCTAATTCGAGGATTTGGATCATTGACAACTGTTAATAATGGAGTAATAATTTCAGAATGACGAATTTGAGCTAGAGCTTGAGTTGCTAATAATTTAGAATCGGCTTTTTCTAATAATTGAGTTAAAGGAGCGATCGCTGAAATTCCAAAACCAGCTAAGGTAAATGTAGTTATTTCTTGAAGTGATATTTCTGCTTCTGTTGCTTCAATTTTAGCATTTTTGAGCAGATTAATCAAGGGTTCAATAATTAATTCTGATTTAAAATTTCCCAAAATTCGGGCCACAAACCAACGCATTTCTACATCAGCAGTTTCATCTTGTAAAATATTAAGCAGTGGCTCTAGGGCAATAATTCCTAAATCTGGTAAAATCTTACTAATTTCCCATCGTTGTTGAAAATCGCCCTGTTCTAACTTAGTTAAAACCAAATTCAGTAATACTTCTGGATCTTGTTGTGAAAAATCAATCTCTGAATTTTCCATAATTTTTTTAAAAGGCAGAATGGAGAATGGGGAATGAGGAATGGGGAATGGGGAATGGGGAATGG
>DMPJ01000304.1 GCA_003456035.1 Planktothrix sp. UBA8402 | reverse complement strand
GTCCAATGACCCAGCCCGGAACCCGAAACGCAGAGACTTAGAGTAGAGAAACATGGAAATTGTCTAAACAGAAGTTAGGGCTTGAAAATCCAAACCAGATGCCGACAACCTCTGTGAACAAAATCCCTGATAAAATGAAAGATTGGAAAGTCATTAGTTATCATCCTTATAGGCTGATAACTAATGACTTGTTTTAGCCTGTTCCCTAAAGGGGTTAAGTTCTGGCTATTTCGTGGAATTCCGTTACAGCAAGTATGCCCTACCCGTTACCACCCCCTGAACCTCCCCCAATTATTCGTCACCTTCCCCAACCACAGACCACTGAAACGGGGATAATCGGATTAGAAGCACAAATATCTTCCCGGGCAAAAACCCAAAGCACGATCAGCTATCCCTTACCTGAATATGAGATTGAGGCACCCGGCCCGGTATCCGCAGAACTGCTGGGGTCGGCCGTCACCTTAGAAACCGCCCAACCCTTAACCGAGAATCAATATCGGTTTGATTCCGCCTTTTCCTTTCCCAATAGCGATAATTCCTGTCAGACACCCTGTAACAGAATAGTTGTCACGCCTCCCACCCCCCCTAAAACTCCCACCCAAGAATCGACCGTTATTCCAGTTCCCACCCCCGCAGATATTGTCGAAATCACCGCCGATCGGCAAGAATACGATCAACAAAGGCAAATTGTCACCGCCCAAGGGAACGTGATGGTGAGGTTTCGCCAGTCCTTAATTAATGCAGAGCAGGCCCAAGTCAACCTAAATACCCGTCAAGTGGTTGCCCAGGGGAATGTGGCCCTGACCAGGGGAGAGCAGGTAATTAGGGGCGATCGCATGGGCTATAACTTCGTACAAAGTACCGCGTCAGTGTACCAAGCCAATGGCATTGTTTATACCCCTTCATCTGCCACAGATTTAACCTTGGTTGAACCCCTAACCCCAGGTTCCACCCCCCTGCTAAATACCCCCATCAGCGACCGAATTACCGCCGCCCAACCCTTAGAAAAAGTCAAAGCCGATGGGGGGTTAAACGCCGGAGTCTCGGTCGGAGGGGGGGAAACCTTTGGGGTCAAAGGCAGTGTAAATCGGCTCAGATTCGCCGCCGAAAGAATTGATCTGTTTGGGAATGGGGGATGGGAAGCCCAACAGGTGCGACTGACCAACGATCCCTTTTCTCCCCCGGAACTAGAATTAAGAGCCGATACCGCCCGATTTAATCGAGTTTCACCCCTACGCGATGAACTGATTACCACCAAATCCCGACTGGTGCTGGATCAATCCTTTAACCTCCCCCTATTTCGAGAACGCACCGTCATTGATCGAAGCCAAAAAGAACCCCTCCCTTTTTCCATTGGTTATGATCTCAAGGATTTTGGGGGATATTATATTCAAGGCAATCTTCCCTCTATTCCCCTGGGCCCGTTAAGCCTGCAAGTGGCGCCTAGATTGTTACTCCAACGGGCTTTTCAACAGAATATCACCCCCTTCGGNNTTGGGGTTAGAAGCACGGTTATCAGGATCAATTACCCCGACTACTCAATTAAGTGGGTTTTTATCCATAAATACCTTAGAAAATTTCCCCGATCTGAATGAAAAAGCCCTCCGAGGTAGTATCCGAGTCCGCCAACAATTGGGGGCTGGGTTTGCTCTGAATGGAGAATATAGTTACCGCAACCGTTTGTTTAATGGAACTTTAGGATATCGTACCATCTGGAGTAGTTTAGGGACGGTGCTGACTTCTCCTAAGATTGCTTTAAACGACCAGGGGGCTACTTTTAGCTTTCAAACCTCCTATCAATCGGTGACTGCTGATAGCGATCGCCCGGAATTACTCAAACTTAATCGTCTGAATAATCGAGTCAGTTTAGATCGTTATGAAGCGTTAGGAACTTTAATTTATCCGGTTTTATTATGGCGGGGAGAAGGCTTACCAGCAACGGCCACCGAAGGTTTACGTTATACTCCTAAACCTGTAATTCCCTTCGTACAATTAGCATTAATTACCAGAGGAGTCACCACCAAATATAGTCAAAATTATTCCCAATCTTATCTGAGCACTTCCGTCGGAGTGCAAGGACAATTAGGTCATTTTTCTAAAGACTTTTTAGACTATACGGGGTTTAGCCTATTTTATACTCAGGTGATATTGGATGGACAATCACCTTTTTTGTTTGATCGTTTAGTCGATCAACGAGTATTAAGTATGGGGTTAGTGCAGCAAATTTATGGGGGGTTCAGGGCTGGGATTGAATCGGCAGTTAATTTGGATAATGGTTTATCATTAAATAATGAATTAACCTTAGAATATAGTCGCCGTAGCTATGGGGTGATTCTGAGGATTAATCCAGTGCGTCGGATAGGGAGTATTAATCTCAGAATTAGTGATTTTAACTGGATCGGAACTCCAGACCCCTATTTTGGTTCTACTCCTAAAACGGAAAATTAGGGTATAAAGTTTATAGTATTAAATTATATACTAACACCGAGGAGGTGATTTTTCTGTTTGCTTTAGAATTTCCTTTTAGGGATGAAGAACCGCGTAAATATCTCGCAGCAGCGCCCATAGAAGATCCTGGGAGTGTTTATAGTTCTGTTAAACCCTCTGATTTGCTTAAATATTATGGTTTTGAATTAGCCGAGCAGACACCGGAGCAAATTATAGATAACTGGCAAAAAAAATATGATTCTGATTGGTTTTTACCAGCTATTTTAGAATCTTTATATCAAGGACGCTATAAAGCAATTTCTGTCGAACATATCTTAATTTATTGGCAAAGACGTGGACAAAAAATTCATCATTTTACTCCAGATTTTGAACGTTTAATTTGTCATAGTTTCCCCCAAAATTTATTATTAGAAAGTCAAAATGAAGATACATTAATAACAGATAAAACCTCGGAAAACCAAGGATTAGAACCTAATGAAACCGATAAATTATCCCTAAAACATCCTGATTTCCACAAGAAATTAAAGGGATTTATGGGTGATACAGAAAAAGGAAAAAAGAAACCTCAATCTAGTTCAGTTAATCCGAATCCGTGACATTTTCATAAACTCCTTTGTCTCGTTTGACTAACTTCGTAAATCCGGCGTTTTTGTAATCAGCATTAGAAGTAGGAATTGATAGCATCGGCGCACTCAGCACCCGACGAACTAGAGCATCTTTAGGAGTATCTCCGAGGTCACAGTTAGCTAACTGACAAACCTCACCCCAGGTTGTGATCTCTTGAGTATAGGAGTGCATCACTTCTATGGTTTGGTTGTTGCTGGGACAGAAATAATCGTAGATTGGCATAGCAAAGGGTTTGATTTCAATAACGACAAATTGGCGTGATCCCGATTATGGATAATTTTANNTCAGAAATTTTGGGTTTAAAACCCCGTGGTTCCAGGACGGATTTTTATTGAAATTTAATGTAAAATAAAATCGTTGGTGTGAACACTAACCTGCTGATGGCTATATCCTTGAACATCTCAGGGAAAATCAGATCAAAATATTTAGTTTTTAGGTACTTATTATGCTAAATTAAATGTAATTAAAAGTGTTAAACAAACTGTCAGATATAGCTGTAAATGAGGATGAATCCATGAGTGATTTTAAACCAACTCCCGAAACCAATATGACAACCACTCAACTGTTAGACCGCTATCAACTCCATGATGCTAATACCCTAAAAACTTGGGCGAGTTTGCATGGAATTTATCAACAAGATGATCTATTTGCGCCTGCGGAAGTAGATTTAATTGATCATGTTCATCATCATATTTATAATTTGGGGATGACCGTTGACGAATATCAAAATTTCTTGAATCATCGCCTAAATCGAACCCAAGCAACGGTAGAAATTCAACCACCTATTATTGATCAAAATCCCGTTTCTGATCAGATCACAACGGATGCTTCCCAAGCTGTAGAATCCTTAATGGAACAGTATTCTGAAGCGATTGAATTCATGGGAGAACGAATTGCGGATCATTTCATTGATGAATTAGATTTATCCGTAATGCGTCATCTGGCGAAAAAAGTTAAAGAGCGTCAATTATTAAATGGTCAAGCCCCTAAACCCAATCGTTTTTTAAGAACAATTCAAGCGGTATTGAAACCAAAAAATAGTCCTTTATTAACTTCTCCTTCTCCTGAAGAAACTACTGTTCAAATGGAAAGTAATCACCGCTTAGGTTGATTAATAAATAGATAGCGGTTTTGGTTGATGGTTAACCTACAACTGTCAACTGAAACCCTCAACCCTTGACTTAAACTGACCCCATGAACTCATCTTTAAATCCCAAGAATTTTGTTAAATATTTGTATCAACAGGCTAATTATCATTTAGTCCATCAACAGGTTGATCAAGCCCTTTCTGTTTGTTTATCGGCTCTTAATTTAGATCCAGAATATGCACCTATTTCTAAAACTTTGGGCGTAATTTGGCAAGTTCAAGATGATTTTGAACAGGCGGAATTTTGGTATCAAAAAGCCTTGAAATTACAACCTAATTATCCAGAAGTCTATGGGAATTTAGGAGATATTTATAGTCAAAAACAAGACTGGAAAAGGGCAATTTTTAATTATCGAAAAGCGATAGAATGTAATCCCAATCTGGCGGTGATTTATCGAAATTTAGCCAAGGTTTTGATGGAAATTGATCAACAGGATGAAGGGGAGGAACTCTGGTATAAAGCCTTACATTTAGAACCAAGTTTAGGGACATTTACTGAATATTTGAACTTAGGAAATAGACTGTTTCAAAAACAGAAAATTAATCCGGCAATTTTCTGTTATCAAAATGCCATTCAAGCTAACCCTAATGCTTATGAACCCTATCATAACTTAGGAGAGGTTTATATGCAACTCCAACAGTGGGAGAAGGCTGTTAAATTTTATAGTCAAGCTGTGGAGAGGAATAATCAAATGTTGGTTTCCTATCTGGGTTTGGGAAATGTAAATAAACAATTAGGAAAATGGGATCAGGCGATTCATTGTTATCAGCGAGTGATAGAATTAAATCCGACCGCCTATTTACCCCATTTTCAAATTGCGGAAATTAAGTTTCAATTACAACAATGGGATCAGGCGATCGCTTGTTATCAAGATGCGTTAAAATTAGAAGATAAAAATGCGTTTATCTATTTATCTTTAAGTCGAGCTTATAGTTATAAAAAACAATGGGAAGAAGCGATCGCAGCTTCTCAAAAAGCCCTCCTATTAAGTCCTGATTTACCCCATGCTCATACCCATTTAGGTAACTTTTTATCGGAAATTGGTGAATTAGAAACCGCCATCCAAGCCCATCAAAAATCCCATGATTTAAGGGGATGGAATTCTAGTCTGGAGAAAGATTATCATTTTACTAAAGATTGGTTTAGTGTCAATATTCCCAACTGGGAAAAAGCTTTGTTTGCTTTCGCTAATTGTCCTGAAATTCAAGGCTTAGAAATTGGCAGTTTTCAAGGGATGTCGGCTTGTTGGTTACTTGATCATATTTTAACCCATGCTACGGCAAAAATAACCTGTATTGATTTAAGTTTTAAACCAGAATTTGATGAGAATATTGCTAAAACTGGAGTAGCCGAAAAAGTCACAAAATTAGAGGGATATTCCCAAGAAATATTACCAAATCTTAGTCATAATAGCTACAATTTTGTTTATATTGATGGTTGTCATTTAGCTTCAGTGGTCTTACAGGATGCTTTACTATCTTGGAATTTACTAAAACCGGGAGGAATTATAATTTTTGATGATTATGAATATCGAGATCCTGAACACCCAGAAGAAGATACTCGCAAAGGAATTGATCAATTTATTGAGACCATCTCTGAGCCTATAAAAATTATACATCAAGCCTATCAATTAATGATTCAGAAATGAACTGATCTCAAATCCTATTGACTTTGTATTGATTTTAGATTTAATTGTTTTTTAAAGTCCAGTTGGTTCAGAAATGAGAAATTTCACAGTAAAATAATCAGACGTGAGCGGTGTAGATAGGAGGATCAAATTTATGCAAATCAAACTCATTTCGGAAAACACCGTTACAGGGGAG
>DMPJ01000542.1:5876-6176 GCA_003456035.1 Planktothrix sp. UBA8402 | reverse complement strand
ATTCGTAATTCGTAATTCCCTCATATAAGAATTTTAAATATAAAATTGGTCAATCTTAACCCTATCTTGTAGCAACTGCCAAATAAATTCGATACAGTAGATTATAGTAACAGTTTATTAAGATTAAGACGGTATCAGCACCCCGTACTGAACTCTACCCCGAAAGGGGAAATATANNGGACGGGGTTTCTACCCATTTTTCCGATGAGTGTTAATCTAACTTCAGCTTCTGAGTCGTTATCGAGGTGGTTTCATATCCAGACAGGATATGTGGAATCATCATTATTGATACCACCTGCC
>DMPJ01000542.1:0-5855 GCA_003456035.1 Planktothrix sp. UBA8402 | reverse complement strand
AACAGGTCTTTCAAACCTTGAATGCCAGAAGTTGCCCTAAGTCCTATAACTTTCACCTGCATACCCGACGTTCAGATGGCCAACTGGAACCAGAGGAAGTCATGGAACAGGCGATTGAAATTGGGTTAAAAGGACTGACAATTACCGATCACCATAGCATTCAAGGGTACAAACAGGCCCAAAATTGGTTAGACCACTGGAAACATAAGTATCCCCAACGGGTAAATCAAGCCCCTCGGTTATGGACAGGAGTAGAAATTAATGCCCAGTTATTGGGTGTGGGTGTCCATATTCTCGGTTATGCTTTTGATCCCGACGCCTCTGGTCTACAACCCTATCTACAAGGTGGCACCACTTTGGGAACAGATGCCTATTCTGCTGATAATGTAATTACTGCTATTCAACAGGCGGGAGGGTTAGCGGTTTTGGCCCACCCAGCCCGTTATCGTTATCCGGTACCGGAATTAATTACAGAAGCGGCTCGTTTAGGAATGAATGGGATTGAAGTATATTATGCCTATCATCATACCGACCCTTGGTTGCCCACCGCTAAAATTACAAACCAAGTTAAACAGTTAGCAGATAGTTATGGTTTACTGAACACTTGCGGTACAGATACTCATGGCCGTGACTTATTACTGCGACTTTAGACAATATAATTGCTAAAATCCCCATAAATTTCAAGTTTATTTAATATTTTCTATTCGGTTAAACCATGTTCAAGGGCATAACGGACTAATTCTGTTCGGCTATTTGTTCCGGTTTTTGTAAATAGACGACTGACATATTTTTCCACATTACGAACACTGGTTTCTAAATTACGCGCTATTTCTTTATTCATTAATCCTTTGGCGAGTAAATCCAAAACACTCTGTTCCCTTGGTGTTAAATCAATTTTAATCGGGGGTGGGGTTTGATGAATCCCAGTTTTGCCTTTTAACATATTTTCAATCCGAGCAATTTGACCCGCTAATGTGGCAATATCGGGGTTTCCATCGCCACTACTACTGCGAAGTGCCGCTTGTCTGGCTAATAAATTTTTAACAATTACCACTAATTCTTCAGGATCAAAAGGTTTAGATAAATAAGCATCACATCCGGCTTGATAACCTTGGATACGATCACTTTTCATGCCTTTAGCAGTTAGAAAAACAACGGGTAAGGCTTTAAAACGGGGATCTTCCCGCATTTGTTGTAAAAATTGATAGCCGTCAACTTCCGGCATCATTACATCAGTAATCACTAAATCGGGTAAACTTTGCTGCAATATTTCCCACCCTTGTTTGGCATTACTCGCAGTATCAACACTAAAATTACTATCTTCTAAATAAGCTTGTACGGCTTCTCGCAGTCCGGGTTCATCGTCCACCAGTAACAGTCTAGCAGGAATTTGAGAAACTTCAACTTCAGATTCAGCAGGATTGATCGGACTAGACATTATATTGACCTAAATTTAACCTTTTTTCTCACTCTAGCGAAATTTCCTATCGAATTATATCGGTCAAAAGGACGGTTTGTATCCCCTTAACCCGACTTGACAAAATTATAGTTTTATGTATTCTAGGGAGCGATCGCTTATTTTTTGAATTGGCGATCGCTCCTTCGTGGTCTGAGCCACCAATAGAGCAAGATTCCCTATTGCCCATTCCCCATTCCCTATTGCCCATTCCTAACAATTATTCAACCGTTGACGGGCATTTTGTAAAGATTGTTTTACCTGATCAAACCCAGTTCCCCCATAACTATTTCGAGCCGAAACTACTTGACGGGGAGTGATAGCTTCATAAATATCAGCCTCAAATTTAGGATGTAATTGTTTCCATTCTTCTAGGGTTAAATCTTTAAGTAATTTCCCCGCTTCTAAACAAGTTCTGACCACTTTTCCGACTAAACCATAAGCTTCACGAAAGGGAATTCCTCGCGCAGCTAAATAATCAGCCACATCCGTAGCATTTGAGAAGTCTTCCGCCACCGCTTCTGCTAAACGACTAGAGCGAAATTCTATTCCTTCTGCCATTAAAATTGTCATAGATTCTAAACTACCTTTGACGGTTTTAACCGCATCAAATAACGCCTCTTTATCCTCTTGTAAGTCTTTATTATAGGCTAAAGGTAATCCCTTCATCACCACTAATAACCCTTGTAAATGACCAAATACCCGCCCGGTTTTTCCCCGAACTAATTCAGGAATATCTGGGTTTTTCTTTTGAGGCATAATACTAGAACCCGTTGAACAGCTATCGGTCAAAGTGACAAAACTAAATTCCTGAGAAGCCCAGAGGGTAATTTCTTCAGCCAGGCGACTCAAATGTACCATAATTAAACTAGCAGCACCGAGAAATTCAATCGCCCAATCTCGGTCACTTACCCCATCTAAACTATTAGCATAAACTCGACCAAACCCTAATAATTCTGCGCTATAATGGCGATCAATTGGAAAAGTTGTTCCGGCTAAAGCCCCACTTCCTAACGGACAAATATCCACCCGTTTATAGACATCTCCTAAACGTTCCCAGTCACGATTTAACATTTCCACATAAGCTAACAAATGATGAGCTAAACTAATAGGTTGCGCCCGTTGGAGATGGGTATAACCAGGGATTAAAGTTTCAACATTAGTTTCAGCTAAATCTAATAATACTTGTTGAAAATTAACTAATTGTTGCCGAATTTGTTGAATTTGATCTCGTAAATATAAACGGGTATCGGTTCCGACTTGATCATTGCGAGAACGAGCCGTATGTAGTTTTTTACCGACATCTCCGACTAATTCAGTTAAACGACGTTCAACGGCAAAATGAATATCCTCAGCATCCACACCAGGATTAAAGTTTCCCTCCCGATATTCTTGACGAATTTGTTCTAAACCCGAAACCAGTTTTTCAGCTTCTTCGTGACTAATAATTCCAGTTTTTGCTAACATTTTAGCATGGGCAACTGAGCCAGTCAAATCATATTCAATCAGTTGGATATCAAAACTAATACTGGCGTTAAACTCTGCAATAGCAGGATGCAGAGATTTCTCAAACCGTTGGCTCCAAGTTTTCGAGTTCGTTGTTGTCATAATTTGGCTTTTTTTTGATTCTGGTGTCAACAGTACACAGTCAAGCGTCTTATGGGAACCCCAAAAAGTTCATTGTGAACAGAAAGGGAGTTAGGGAAGTCGTCATTGTCCTTTGACAATAAAAACATTAATTATTAGTTAATAATAACAGATTGTTAATTAAAATAATAATTTTAACTTGACTTAATGCTCAATTTCCATTAATATAAGTAACAATACATTTAACCATGTATCAAGAATTAAAATAACAAACCCAATAAATAAAGCTATGTCTGAAGCCGATCTCCCCACTCCTGAATCGTTTGATCAGCCTACTGAAGCACCTTTATCCGCACCCTTGCCGCCGTTGGAGGAGTCCGTTAGTCCTGCTGCGACCCAGGATCAGGAGTGGGAGACGGTGAACTTTCCTAACGCTATCCCCCTGGAGGAATTGTTGACCCAGTTCGTCACCGAATTAGAACAAGCGGAAACAGAGTCTAAGAGCGAGGATTTGCTAGTTCCAGAGGAGATATTTGTTCAGGGTTCTCAGGGGAATGAAATGGCGATCGCTTCCCTCATGTCAAGCGAAGGAGAAACCGAAGAAAATCCGGTAAAAGTGGTACAAATTCTACATAAATGTAACCGAGATTTAATTAATCGAGTCGCCGAATTAGAAGAAGAATTAGATGAAAGTCGGCAAAATCGACAGGATAAAGATACACAATTATTGCAGCTTACCCAAGAATTAGGGGCGACACAAGATCAAGTTAAACGACTGTTTAAAAAGTTAGAAATTGCTAATCAAGTGATTAGACAACAACAGGTTTTAGTCGAAACTTTAACCCAACAATGGGAAGTTACCCAAACCCGACTGGCGCAGATGGAAAGGGATACGGCATTAACTCAACAACGGTATAATGAACAGTTTCATGAGTTAGTTCAATCTCAAAATAATAACCGAGAATTGCGATCGCGTCTCCATCGTCAACAGAGCCAAACCCTGCAATTTAAAGTCGCTTTAGAAAGGTGTTTAGAAAATCAAATCCAGTTTGAAACCGGAAAACAAACCTTAGAAACCCTATCAATAATTACAGAGGAACAATCGAGATCATCTTCTTCAGCTTTGTTAACACCAAAAGCATCGCCTGTTAAACCTTGGTCAGATTCTTTGAATTTTAATAATAACCCGATAAATTTGATTGAAGATGGGGTTAATTTATCAACTGATGCTGTGAATATTTCCGAGCAAATATCTTCAGAATTAGAAATCGAGTTTCCTAGATCTCAAGATTTAGAATCTGTGATCTCAAAACCTAATTCTGATCAACTTTTTAAACCCCCGGTAGAGTTAACTGCTTCAAGGGATGATATGGCGGTGGAAGAATTACCTCAACCTCGATTTTTGGAAGGAGAATTAGAGCGAATTCGGCTAGAATATGCCTCTTTCATTTCAGAAGATGCTGATCTATTTTCATTAAAAGCAACATCAGAAGATCCAAAAATTCAACCACAATCAGCAAAATCAATCGGGGGTCAATCCTTTAATTTAGGGGGAACAAAATCTCAAACTGCGAGTGCTGTAGCAGTTCAAGAACCTGATCAGGAGGAAAGTAGTCCTAATTGGCCAGCCCCGTTAATTTATCCTCAACGACGTAAAAAATTAGAGTCTTTAGCATCAATTGATTTACCAACTTTTCCTAAAGAAAATCCATTTTTAACGGAGGAGTTTTAGGTTGATCAATAACCTTTTTAGGGGGTTTTAAGTTAAGCTAAAAATCTTCAATCCTAAAAACCCAGTTTCTTAAAGAAACCGGGTTTTTAATCCCTGGTGAGAGCGATTTGAGAAGCACAACAAGATTTAGAGAATTATTTAGAAATTCTACCAACGACTCAAGATGCTGCTATAATTCGGCAAATACTGGATCAAATGAGCCAGAATATCTAACAGTTTGAGAAGTCCCCATCTAAAGGAACCTAAATAGGGGTAAAACAGACCTATAGTATGGGACAACAACAGAACTGTGTTAATCAATTTAACTTGTGAGGAAGGAACAAATGAACTTAAATTCAGGGCGTTGGTTGCGGGGCGTTCGTAACCCCTATCAATTTTTTACTCAGGGTCTATCTAAATATATATCCCTGGGGTTAGCGATAGTATTGGGATTAACAATTAGTTTGGGAATATTTGCTCAACCGTCCCCGGCTATTGACGAGTTAAGATTAATATATGGCCCAGCAAATATATCCTTAGCAACTGCTGATTTACAAACCTTTGCTCAAACTGGAGATCAGTCTAATCAACTTCGTTCTTTAATTACTTTAGCTAAACTAACTCCAGATCAGGTTCAACAATTCCAGAAAGCATTGAATTTCTCCCTTGAAATTCCTAATAATATTGTTAATGATCTGCTAGATTCTAGCTATGGCAGATTAGTAGTAGGTGCTTTTAATCAATTTGTTTCTTCAGGAAGCACCGTTAATATTGCTGTTGATAAGGTGATTACCGCTTTACGCGAATCTTCCCGGGATGGTCAACTTTCCATATTGGAATTGCTTCTCAGCTACAGGGGAATTACGGCAATTACGATTAATGTTCAAGATCTGATCAACCTCTACAATGATGTTTCTGATCTCGGTGATCAAGTGATCGATTTCCTGAAAGCTCAACCTGCTGTTCAAGATCGGCTTTGCAAATAATTGAATCGTTAATTTTTTGACTATAAAAAGGGGTTTTGACTATGAAGTTAAAAACCCCTTTTTATTTTAAGGGAACAGGGATCACAGATTTAAGAGGATTTCACGGATTTCACGG
>DMPJ01000032.1 GCA_003456035.1 Planktothrix sp. UBA8402 | reverse complement strand
CCCCTGCTCCGACGGTGGCTCCCCCTGCTCCCTATTCCCTGTTCCCTCAGAAATTGATAAACTATTTGCATCAATCCAACGTCTATATTAAAAGCTGTCCTATTTTTTCGATTGACCATGCCATTGTCTGACACTCCAGAAAAAACTGTCTTTGATTTACATAAAGATGCAAGTCGCCATATCGCCCAACAGGAGTTTGACGAAGCAGTTGCAGTGTGTGAACAGGCGTTAAAATTGCAACCTCGTTTTCTTCCCACTTACAGTACCTTGGGGTTAGCTAAACAATTGCAAGGGAAACTCGATGAAGCCAAATTTTGGTATACAAAAGCCCTAAATCTCAAACCAGATTGGGCGGAAGTTCATGCTAATTTAGGAACGGTTTATGTTCAACAACAACAATGGCAGGAGGCTCTACAATCCTATCAAAATTCTCTGAATTTTAAACCTAATCAAGCTAGAGTTTATCAGCATTTATACACAGTTTTAATTAATCTAAATCAACCCGAAGAAGCCACAAATGCTTGGTATCAAGCCTTAATTTTAGAACCCCAGTCTGTAGTCCCTCAAGAATATATAGACTTTGGGAAAACCTTAATTGAAAAAGGCAAATTAGATCAAGCAGTTGAATTGTATAGAAAGGGCGTAGAAATTTATCCGAGTTTGCCTCAATCTCATTATGAATTTGGAGAAGCATTAAGTCGAAAACAACAATGGCAAGAAGCGATCGTCGCCTATAATCAAGCTATTATTCTGAATCCGAATAACAACCTGTTTTATCAAAGTTTAGCCGATGCCTTAGTTCAAGAAAAAAGTTATGAGCAGGCGATCGCAAATTATCAAAAAGCCATTGAACTAAGCCCCGATTTTTCTTGGACATATTATCAACTAGGAAATGCTTTATCTGAACAAGAAAAATGGGAAGAAGCTACCGTTGCTTATTATCAGGGAATCGCTCTAAATCCTAAATTTTTTGGTTCCTATTATCAGTTAGGAGAAATTTGTTCTAAGACCGGAAAACTAGAAGAAGCGATTAATTGGTATCGTCAAGCCCTTGAGATTAATCCTGATGCTTTTTGGCTACATTTTACCTTGGGAAATGCTCTCTGTGAAACCCGGGAATTTGACCAGGCTTTGACGGAATATTATCAAGCGATTGAATTTGAACCAAATACGGATTGGTTATATCCTCCCCTGGGAAAAGTATTGATTGCTCAAAAACAGTGGGATCAAGCTATTAAAGTTTGTTGTAAAGCAGTTGAACTTAACTATAATAATCTTTGGCTCTTAGATCAATTAGCAGAAACCTTAATTGAACAGAGGGAAGTTCAAACTGCTATTTCTGTGTATCAGGAATGTCTAAAAAACGATCCTAAAGCTGATGTTGTACATTACAATTTAGGTAATCTATATAAATCTCAAGGTCAACTGGATGAAGCGATCGCATCCTATCAAACTGCAATTAATATTAATCCTAAAATGGCTGAATATTATGCGGGATTAGGAGAAACTTGGTTAAAAAAACAAGAATTAGATCTAGCAATATCCTACTTGATAGGCGCTTTGAAAATTAAGCCTGATCTCTTTTCAGCCTATGAAAATATTGCTAAAATTCTACAACAGCAAGGAAAAACAGAAGAAGCCTTAAAATGTTATAATTACAAAGAATTGCCCTTATCAATTTTAGAGCAATATTGTTTTGTTAATCCCGATAAATTGATCACATCAGATTTTAGTTCTAATGTCACCTATATTCCTGTTTATCCTGGGAACCAAATCTCTCTGAAACCCTCCCAAACAATTTCTAAATTCCATCCCGAATTGATTTTTGGTCAAGCCAACACTCGAAATGCGTTTGTGGTAAAGTTAGACAATGGTAGAGTCTGGGGAGATGCGGCTACAAGTGCAATTATGACGGCACAGAACGAATTATTGACCGATATTTCTACAGGATGTGCTGAATTGGTTTTATCATCTAATAAATTACCACCTGTACATAAAATTGATGGAACTGTTGCCTTTTTATCAGTGCGTTGGGGAGCGTCTTATTTTCATTGGATGTATGATGTTTTACCTCGTATTCATTTAATTCAAAAGAGTGGTATGGATTTAGATAATATTGACTATTTTATCTTTGAAAATTATCAATATTCATACCAAAAACAGACCTTAGAGATTTTAGGGATTCCAGAACACAAGATTATTCAAAGCCGTGATAAACCCCATATTCAAGCCAAAAAAGTAATTATTCCTTCTCCTAATTCATCTCCAAATTATACAGCGACATCTGAATGGATTTGTGACTTTTTAAAACAGAAATTCCTTCCCGAAAGATTTAAAAATGTAACGGCAAATCGTCGAATTTATATGAGTCGAGAAAAGGCAGCTTCTCGCAGTGTAATTAATCAAGATGAGTTGATGAAACGATTAGAACTTCTGAACTTTGAAAGCGTTATTTTAGAATCGTTAACGATCTCTGAACAAGCGGAATTAATGGCGAGTGCATCAGTGGTTTTAGCTCCTCATGGTGCCGGATTATCCAATATTGTTTTTTGTCAACCCGGAACCAAGGTGATTGAGTTATTTACTCCCACCTATGTTCAACCTGGTTATTGGATTCTTAGTAATGTTTGTAAGTTGGAACATTACTATTTAGTTGGGGAACTTGCCGGGACTAAAACCAAACATGATCTGATGAATTCGGGATGGTTAGATATCCAAATTAACATCAATGATTTAATCAGTTTACTGGAATTAGCCGGAGTAACATAACCTGTTTAATTTTATGGATATTCTATCGAAAAAAAATCATGCAACAATCTGAAACACCAAACANNCTATATCAACAATCTTCTCGTTATCTGGCTCAACAGCAATTTGAAGCAGCGATTACAGCTTGTCAACAAATCTTAAAACTACAACCTAATTTTGCTTTAGCCTACAGTACCATTGGGTTAGCTAAACAATTGCAGGGGAAACTCGATGAAGCCAAATTT
>DMPJ01000252.1 GCA_003456035.1 Planktothrix sp. UBA8402 | reverse complement strand
CTGCGATGGCTATGGCAATTAGCAAAGCAAAAATATCGCCTGAAGCCATAATTATATCGTAGAATACTCCTAGAAACTTCAATACTTTCTCAGATCCGAAAAGTCCATCAATCACCATTTCAATACTACCAATTAGGATTACACAAAAGCCCCAGAAAACTAAAGCATGCAAGAATCCTAAAATTGGTTTGCGGAAAATTTTGGTTTGTCCAAATGCAACTTCCATCATTACACCAAATCGTTTCCCAAAATCACGAACAGGGAAAGCCTTTTTGGTGAGTTTGAAAAAACTAATTATCCTTAATATGGTGTATGTAAAAACACCAAGTGTGATAAGAAGTGCTATTGCAAAAACTAATTGTTTAATCATTGTTAGAAAATTTAGATAATAATTGCCACAAAGGCACAAAGACCCTAAGGTCTATTTAGTAATATTACTAATAAGTATTTATAAACCTTTTTATTCCACCTTTAATTAATGGAACATTGAAGTTGATTAAATACCCAAGTTGCTTACCAGTGAGTTTTAAGTGACTTATTATTTGTGCTTCCCAAACGGGATTTACAATCTCAACTGCTTTTAACTCAATTATTACACTATCATTTATTAAAAGATCTAATCGTAATCCTTCTTCAAAGGTAATTCCATCGTAAACAATAGGAATTTCAACTTGTCTTTTAACCATTAACCCAATTTTGGTTAGTTCATGAGCTAAACATATTTCATAAACCTTTTCAAGAAGACCCGGCCCAAGTGATTTATGAATAATATATGCTGCATTAACTATTTTCTTGCCAATCACTTCATCTTCAAGTGATATTATTTTATTCATTTTTTCTTAGTGCCTTAGTGTCTTTGTGTTTCCTTAAAAACCTGATAACACTAAAAACTGCAATTTTCCTGGTAATTTTTTAAGATAAAGTTGACATTTTCGTGTAAAATATCATAATGCTACTAGGATTCAAGACAGAATGGTTAGCATTTTGTATCGGTTATGTTTAAGCAAGCCAGCACAATTCAAGAGAATGGAACCATTGTGGTTCCTACCATCAGTCACTATGTTTGTCGAACCTTAGTGAACTTTCAACATCCTAACTGGATTAATCCCCGTTATCGCCATATTCCTTGGCAAAAACCTGAACATCAATCATCACTGATTCGTCAACTTAATCAGGGGTTGAGTCAAGCACGAAATCGAGAGGAACTATTAGTAAAACTCCAAGCCTATCTAAGCCGATTGTTTAGTGTTGAATTCTTACGTTCTCCTGAATATAAAGTCTTAATTGCTAAACTAGAACAACTAACAGACCCCGATATTGCTGTATTATTTGCTAATTATCCTCTAGGTGATCATTCCCCTTCTCACTTATTATTTAATGGTAGAAGTGCTAAGGAAACCGGAATTAGTATTTTATTATTAGATGTCGAAAATCTGACTTTAGATATAGAAACGGAGAAATTTTTAGAAACAATTTGCTTATATCCCATGCAAATTAAAGTCGCCTTTGCTAACTGGCGCAGCATGGGAAAAAAAGATTTAGAATATCATCAACGGGGTTATCAATTAATTCATGTTCCCGCCGGAAAAGATAGCGCTGATTTAAAAATGTCAACGGTGGGATCATCTATTTTTGTTCATTATCCCACAGCAAAAGAAGTTTTGGTTTGTTCTTCTGATCAAGGCTTAACTCATTTGTGCAATGCACTACAAACTCATGGTTTAACCGTTTATCAAGTTACTAAAAATAAAGCTAAGATTACAGTGCTGAATACCCGCACCAGTCAAATTAATACCTATTCTTTAACAACCGCTCCTGAAATTCCCACTTTAGATCAATTTATTCTACAATTACAAGAGATTATTAAACTAGAACAAAAACGCTCTCACTGTCAATGGATTAAACTTAATCGAGTAGATATTTTATATAAAGATGCCTACAATTTAACCATTAGTCAAGTAGTCGCCGCCCATTTTTCAGATTATCAAGCCAGAGATATATTTGTCAAAAATCCCCATATTTTTGTAGTCCATAAATCTTCAGAAAAATCTCCCAGTTATGTCACCCTATTCGAGATTCAATCTTCTGTTATCGAACCTGTCGCTTTATTAGATACAGAATTATCTCAAAAAACTCTAATTGAGTCTTTAGAAGATTTAGAAAATGCCTTAGTTAAAATTATCAAAGAATTAACTTTAAATTCATCGGAGGATAATGTTCCTCTGTCTATTTTAGGAACCCAATTTTATCAAAAGTATGGTATTCCTATTACTAAAATTATTAAAAAATTAAAATTAGCAGGCAATTTCCAAAAGCTCTTAAATTTAAGCACTGCTTTTAATTTAGACAAAACCGACAAAGATTGGAGAGTTAAATTAAATTCCCCGTAAATACGGCGTGTCTCTACAAGAGTAACGATAATTTGCTATACTTAATTATATTGTTGCTTATTGAACGGAGAATTATGGAGTTTAATCATATCCATTTCTATGTTCAAGATGCCAAACGAACACGGGACTGGTTTATCCAAAATCTAGGATTTCAAGGAATTGGCAGTCGCAACCTTGGTCATACCCAAACAGAAATTGTTTGTCAAGGTTCAGTCTATTTCCTATTATCTTCGCCTTTAACTATTGAGAGTCCTGTTACTGAATTTCTGCAATTTCATCCGTCAGGAGTTGCAGACGTCGCCTTTGAAGTTAAAGATTTAGAATTAAGACTTGAACATCTTATTAAACAAGGAGTTCGGTTGATTTATCCCTTAAAATCTCATGACTATTTGGGAGGACAATTAAAATGGTTAACTATAGAAGGATGGCAGGGTTTACGTCATACCTTAATCGAACAAATAGGAACAATATTAGGCAAACCTATCCCTGGTTTTCCCGATATTATTCCTAGATATTCCCCCGATATACTGAATATTGATCATGTGGTTTTAAATGTAGAATCTGGAGACTTAAAAACAGCCATTTCTTGGTATCAAAATAATTTAGGATTTCAACCTAAACAAAGTTTTGATATCCAAACTGAACGCTCTGGATTACAAAGTCAAGTTATGGTTCATTCCCAAGGTCAAGTGCAGTTACCAATCAATGAACCCGCATCTAAAAATTCTCAAATTCAAGAATTTTTAGATATAAATAGAGGTTCAGGGATTCAACATATTGCCCTAAAAACCTTAGATTTAGTCCAACAAGTTAATCATGTAAAACTAAGAGGATTATCTTTTTTGACGGTTCCAGATGAATATTATCTGGAATTACAAAAACGTTGGAATCACCAACCATTGTTAGTTAATTGGGAAGCATTAAAAGTTAACCAAATCTTAGCAGATTGGGAACCATCAAACCCGGAAGCGATGCTATTACAAATTTTTACCCAACCTATTTTTGAACAACCGACATTTTTCTTTGAATTTATTGAACGAAAAATTTGCACCATTCAAGGTCAAATCAGACAAGCTCAAGGTTTTGGAGAAGGCAATTTTAGAGCCTTATTTGAAGCCATAGAAAGGGAACAAATTAAACGCGCTAATCAGACTTATAGCAATAGGGAATAGGCAATGGGCAATGGGCAATAGATAAGAGTCTTCTTCCCTATTGCCCGCATTTCTAGGGAATAGGAATTTTTGATGGAAAGTCTGAATCTGATCGGGTCTGTGGCACTAATTTAAGGATTTCATATAAAATAGTTTTAGCTCAAGAGGAAAATCTAATCCCAAAATTAACAAGTAGCGCACTGATCAGCCTACTCAATCCCGACTAAATCTAAAATTTTGGAGAAGTCCTATGGCAACTGTCGCTAATTTAATTAGTATTGCTGCTGGTGAAGTTGGATATACTGAACATCCCCCTGGTAGTAATGGCAATAAGTACGGTCAATGGTACGGAATGAATTACGTTCCTTGGTGTGCAATTTTTGTCTCCTATTGTTTTGATAAAATCAGGTTACCTCTACCCATTAGAAGCTCCCAAGGTTTCGCCTACTGTCCCGATGGCGTCTCCTGGTTTAGACAACGTGGCCAATGGTTTGATCGTCCTAAAGTCGGGGATGTGGTCTTTTTCTGTTGGCGAGGGGATGGAATTGCGGATCATGTTGGGATCGTAGAATCGGTTAAATCCGATGGCAGTATTATCAGTATTGAGGGCAATACAGCAGTCGGCAATGATTCCAATGGGGGTCAAGTCATGCGTCGAACACGAACCTCGGATCTGATTTTAGGCTTTGGACGTCCACCCTATACTAATCCCACCCCGACTCAAACTCAAGCCTCCCGTCCCGCAACTCCCGCCCCCGCACCGCCCAAGCGTGAAGTTGTTAAAGTCCCACCAAATTATCATAACAATTTAGTTGATAAATTAATTGGGAAAAAAAACAAGTCGTAATTTTAATTCCCCCCCTAAAAAAGCCGGGTGTTTTCAAAGTCGGGGGTAAAAAAGAAAATAAAAGTGATCTTTTTTTGCTAAAATCAAAGAAGGATCACTTTTATTTGATCTGACAACTTCTTTGTGTCTTTGTATCTTTGTGGTTAAATTAGACCTAACCCTTGTCAACATAGCCACAAGAACTGCTATAAAACACTTTCCGGCAAAATAAACATCGCATCCCCAAAGGAATAAAACCGATATTGTTGTCCGAATTGATTAGCAGGTTCTTCTAATACCTGTTGATATAAATTTAGTAACCTTTCTCGTCCAATTAATGCCGAAACTAACATTAATAAACTAGATTTAGGTAAGTGAAAATTAGTAATTAATCCATCAATTATCTGCCATTTATATCCAGGATAAATAAAAATACTTGTCTTCCCACAATAGCCTGTAAAAGCCGATTCCTTATGGTTTTCTGTTGATATAGATTTTTCAGAAAGTGCGATCGCAGCCCCTTCTAATGCCCTTACAGACGTGGTTCCTACCGCAATTACTCTCCCCCCGGAGGCTTTGGTTTTTTCGATTTTTTCAAAGGTTTCCGCCGAAACGTTAATCCATTCTCCGTGCATTTGATGTTCGATAATATTATCTACTTCCACAGGTCGAAAAGTTCCAACTCCAACGTGCAAAGTTAAACAGGTTTGATCAATTCCTTTTGATTGTAAACGCTGAAATAATTCCTCTGTGAAATGTAACCCCGCCGTCGGTGCGGCTACCGCCCCGGAACGTTCTGCATAAATTGTTTGATATTGTTCGGGTAAGGCTTCTGTTTTGGTAACATAAGGAGGAAACGGAATATTTCCAAACATCTCTAAAAACGGAATCAGAGACTTCCCTGGTGCTAGGTCAAATTTTAATAATCTTCCCCCGGTTTCTCCATTGGTTTCTAATACCGTCGCTCGCAAATTTTGACAATTAAACTTATTTTTTGATAAAGGATTAAGTTCAAACTCAATTACAGAACCCGGTTTAAATTTTTTACCCGGTTTGACCAAAGCCAACCAGCAATTATGCTGTTTTTCTTCCAGTAATAATACCTCCACCGCCGCCCCACTACTTTTGTGTCCATACAGACGAGCCGGAAGTACACGGGTATTATTTAATACCAGTAAATCCCCTGGTCTAAGAAATTCCGGTAAGTCTTTAAACAGACAGTGGCGATGGGAAATTAGAGAATCCACCACCAACAGACGGGAGTTATCCCTTGGTACAACTGGATTTTGAGCAATACGTTCTTCTGGAAGTTCGTAGTTATAGCTTTCTAACTGATAATCTAACTGATCCATTTTCCCTAATTGTCCTTTAGCAAAAATTGTTTTTATACATTCTCTCACGACAAACTAACTAATATTTGCCGATCCCCATCCTGATCTTAATAGGTTTGGCTTTGATCCCGATCAATTCCTGGTTCTTGACTTGGGTAAAATCCCCCAGAGAAAATCGGGTGCTTTTCCCCTATCTTATTATCCTTAATCTTGTCAATATAATAGGTATAAGGTTATGTTACCTACCAATCTGGTGTTTAGAACAGTCCCATCATTTTTGGCTCCGTTTCCATCCCAGACCTGGATAAAAGGTATACAGGACGAGCACAAATACCGCTCCTATTGCTCTTTGTTGCAGGATTCGGTGGCTGGACTTAAGCAACAAACAAAGCGGAACAATCATGCAGGAGATCACCGATGGAATACCTTTACTACCTAGCTAATACAAGTCTTACCCTCAGAGTAATAGACTTCCTATGCTCAAATCATTCTTTCCCGGTTCAGTTTATTACGGTGATTCACCAAATTGATGGCTGGATTGTGAAAGTCAAAATGTGTCAATATCTCACACCACAGGAACACGGGGACTTTAGAGCTTTTATGCACGAATTGGGTATTCCCTACGAACCCGATATGCGAATTTTAATGGCCCTTTGGGGTCTGGAAACCGGACAATCTCCCCTCAGTGTCATGCGTCGCTACCAAGTGGCCGTTGTCTCCCATGGTATTCCTAACCGCGAAGATGTTGAGTCTTTCCGAACCCAATTTGTTAGGGGTTTAGGTTATTGTCCCGAAGCCTTGGCTTAATAAAGAATTTCGGTTAACATTTCAACTGTCTCTAACTAGCTAAATGCTGATTCAATATAATCTTGTAGAATTAGTCGGTAGCCATTTATAAACAGAGGCTGACCGATTTTTATAGGAGGAGAAAAGCTGGGAATTTTGTCAGAGACAGAAATTTGATTTGATTGGTGATCGCAACTTACTAAAGCTACATCAAACCGACAAGGATATTCTATTAAATGGGGGCGATCGCTTAGAAATAATTCGGCTGATTGAATTATTTTGGCTTGCTTACTGGGAGTAATTGCTAATAGTCCCCCCAGATCCCAATTCCTTTGACTGCGGGTTTTTACTTCAATAAAACTTAAAGTCAAAATTCCCTGTTTTCCGGTTTCTAATCCAATTAAATCTATTTCTCCATATCGACAATACCATTGATGATGCAAA
>DMPJ01000325.1 GCA_003456035.1 Planktothrix sp. UBA8402 | reverse complement strand
GATAGGGATGGGAACGTTCCCAACTGGGGAAAGTATTGGTGCTGAAGCGCGAGTGAACCAACGCTAAGGCGCTTTCCATGTCAGGATCATGGAGTTCGGGGTAATACTCACCCACCTGCATAGTCATCAGCATCCCCTTATACACAATAGTCCGACCGGAGAGACTTGATAGATACAAATAGGAGTCAACCTGCGTTACCCGGATCTCGGTATGGGCGCGTTTACGAATTACATACAATTTCCGTTCAAAAGCCAAATCATCAACTAAGCCCGAACCCCGTTGAATAAATACCTGCTGCATGAAGGGTTCACTCATTTTAGCAGTATTTCCCAGGGAAGAATGATCTGTCGGTACGTCCCGCCAACCCAAGACCTGTTGACCTTCTTCGGCCGCAATTTTCTCAAATATCCGGCGACCGCTTTCCCTGGCGTTGGTATCGGGGGAAGCGTACATCATCCCCACGCCATATTCACCGGGTGCGGGGAGGGTAATATTCTGCGCCGCGGCCACTTTTTTCAGGAACTTGTGGGGGAGTTGCATTAAAATTCCCGCCCCGTCACCCGTATTGGTTTCCGCACCACAGGCGCCGCGATGGTCGAGGTTGAGCAGGATAGTTAACCCCTGTTCCACAATATCGTGGGACTGTTTGCCTTTCATCTGCACAATAAACCCGACCCCGCAGGCGTCGTGTTCAAATTGCGGATCGTATAAACCCTGTTTTTCGGGGAATGTGTGAGTATTCATGGCAGTCAATTTAGAGTTATGAATGTAGATACCTAGGGCTTTACTGTCTCCGAGGGCAACGAAGGCCCATTAAGGGAGGGAAAAACCTATTAGTCAGCTTACATTGGTTCAGGGGAGTTGTGGGGGATATGGGGGAGTTGGGGAAAACAAAAAATTGTTCTGTTTGTTGGTATACATTTGGACTAAATAGAATGATGCCGAGGTAAAATTAGGTAGATTACTAACAAGTTAAAAAACTTATGGATAACAACAATAAACAAGTTTACAATTATACAGTGATTCTGCAAAAAGAACCCGATGGAGGTTATCATGCTTTTTGCCCTATTCTAAAAGGTTGTCATTCTCAAGGAGATTCTTTTGAAGAAGCGATCGATAATATTACCGAAGCTATTGAATTATATATTGAAAGTTTAAGGGCTGATGATCAGGCAATTCCTAGAGAAGATTTAATTGTTAAGCCATTAAGGATCTTAGCATGAGTAATTTTCCGAGTGTCAAAGCTAAAGACTTTATCAAAGTTATCGAAAATTTAGGTTTTTATTTTGACCGCCAAAAAGGGAGTCATGCCCTGTATAAAGATAGTCGTGGACTCAGGGTTGTTGTTCCGATTCATTCAGGAAAAGACCTAAAACCAGGGACTTTAATGGGTATGATACAGGATATTGGTATTGACAAGGAAACTTTCTTTCAGTTATTGGGAAAATAAATTAGAGAAAAGAGCTACAAGTCCCTTGGATTCTAGTTTTAATAGAATCACCAATAAATTTCGTAATTTTTCTTATAAATTCGTTTCAATTTTTAACACCGTTAAAAATATTAAATTTTTTAATCGAGTACAAGTAATTATATTAGCCTTGATAAATAATTTCTGGAAGTTGAGCTTGAAAAAATGAATAGTCAATAATCTAATTTTGTTGCAAATATCTGTGGTTAACTTCAAAGATTAATTTTATTTTATATGCTAGTATGACTGTTAATAAAAAACTAAGTTGACGATCCGTTTTGATAACAAACTCAATTCAAT
Organism: Planktothrix sp. UBA8402; assembly: GCA_003456035.1. Classification (GTDB taxonomy): domain Bacteria; phylum Cyanobacteriota; class Cyanobacteriia; order Cyanobacteriales; family Microcoleaceae; genus Planktothrix. Next base: position 1,060 of record DMPJ01000325.1, on the reverse strand, counting down.
AAATCAATTCAAGGAGTTATTTATGATTGGTACAACTCCAGAAGGCTACTATGCCTTAACGCCAGGTTCAGATAACGTTACAATTCTACCGAATTTGCTGATTAATTCACCTCAAGGATTAGCAGCTTTAGACGGAAATGATACGGTTTTCGGTTCAACTGTTACCGATATTATCAGTGGTAATCAAGGAAACGATAGTTTATTGGGTAATGATGGCAATGATTGGATTAGCGGTGATCAAGATAATGATTATATTGATGGCGGCTTGGGGGATGATACCCTAATTGGTGGCTTAGGTCATGATATTCTGGTCGGGAGTTTAGGTCAGGATTGGTTCTATGGTCAGGAGAATTCTGATCTATTTGTTATCCAGCTAGAACGGTCTGCAACTAATTCAAGCTATGGGGATCTGATTCAAGATTTTAACCCGGTAGAAGACACAATTGGCTTATGGGGAGGATTCACAGAAGCTAGTATTCAATTACAACCCTTTGACGCAGGAACGTTTGTTCAAGACTTGATCACGGGTCAGATTATCGCAACGGTTTATGCCGTAACACCCGAACAACTTGAAGGTCATTTGATTAATGTCGAAAATAGCAATTTAGATATTGCCAATAATCTGCCGAATGGAGCGACAGATTTAGGAGTATTAAATACCACTTTATCGATCAATAACTTTGTTGGAGATTCAGATGTTTATGACTTTTATCGGTTTGCCCTAAATACCCCCAGTGAAGTCAAAATTGATTTAACAGGATTAAGTGGAGACGCTGATTTAGTGCTTTATCAAGATGTTAATGCTGATGGATTAATATCAGAGATAGAACAAGCATACTCTCAAGAAAATGATCTCAATCCCGAAAAAATTGTTCAGCTATTAGCCTCCGGGAATTACTTTTTGTGGGTGAGGCAATATCAGGGAGATGCGAACTACAATCTTAACCTGAGTACATCACCCTTGCCTCCCCTGCAACCGGATAATACAGAATCTGACCCCACAACCGTAAAAACTGTAGAAACACCCTATTCTGGGGCAACATTTAATGATGTTGTTGAA
>DMPJ01000133.1 GCA_003456035.1 Planktothrix sp. UBA8402 | reverse complement strand
GTTAAAACATTCTGATAAATTAAAGAAGCAGATTCGGATTTTAACACCTCATCCCAAGGATTTTGATACCACATTTCATTAGTTAATAATAGGATATCGGGTTTAATGTGATTAAGTTCTTGAATAACTTCCTGTTGAGCAACGGTAGGTTTAGCATAGAGAACATAACTATATTTAGAACAGGAAGGTTTATTAAATAAATAATACCATAATCCTTCAGAAGTTAAGGTATAAAAGCAAGATTGTTGCTCAATTTCAGGTTTGAGGGTGTTCCACGCTTCTAAATAGTCGGGTTTTAAGAGTTCTTGATTAGGAGTAGATAAAGAGTTAGGGAGTTGAGTTAATTTTTCCATCCCCTTAACAAGATTAAAACTGGGTTCTGCTAAAATAATTACAATCAAAATCAGAATGGTTAAAGTCTGTTGAAGGGGAGTTAAGTTAAATTGCGGTAACTGTGGTTCTATTTTATTTTTATATCCTAGATAAAGCAGGTAAAATCCTAAAAAAGCGGTAATTAATGCGCCATGATAGGAGTGTCCTAAATCGCTTCTATCCAGGGTAATTCTCATGTAAACAGATGCAGCAATTAGGAGTAAAATAATTAGATAATTGTTTTGGACAAATGGGCGCAGTTTTAAACCTTGATTTTTTAAATCTAAGAGGAGATAAACTAAAACCGCACTTTGAACAAACATAGATAACCAAAAGGTTTGGGAAGTCCAGGTTAATTCTAGAGGGGGAAGGGGAATAAAGGAAATATAGCGTCCATATTTTCCCCAATATAATACTTGAGAGATAATGGCATTAATTTGATCAAAACCTAGGAATATTAGACTAAAAATAGAAGTAATAATAATCCCTATCAATGAACCTCTCAACCAAATAATTGATATTTTCTTATTTAAAAATAATGATAAAATAGAAGCACAAAGATAAACGGCGATAAAATAAATAGCTCGGTCATAAATATAGAAAAAACTACTCGGAATTGAGGCTCCAATTAACACAGATAACCATTGCGCTTGATTGGGTTGAGTTTCTGCTATTCTAAAAAAACGTAAGGTTAAGGCTAATTGAANNATGATAAAACTGGTTCCCCTACGACCATCAAATTTATAGAAAATTCCATCAAAAACACAAAAGAGAATACAGGAGATTAAAAATATTTTTAATCTATTTTTATGGATTTGAGATAAATTAATTAATTCCCACAATATCCAAAAATATCCTAAACAGGTGATCACATTTTCTAAGTTTACGAATAACCGAGTTAAAGCAATACCATTATTTTGATTGGCGAGATTTGCTGCTAACCAACTGGGAAGGACATCAACACCATAGCCATGAATTAAAACGGTATTGATAAAGGGTTGTTTGAGTTGTAGAAAGTTAGGTAAAAAGCCTAAAAATTCCCCTTCATGGAAAGAATCAATTAAGGTTGAATTAATTCTAAATTGGTTAAAGGGAGTATTAATTAACCAAGTTAGTAGTAAAATAGAACTAATTCCTATCCAAATATAACGATGGTTAATAATCCTTAAAATTATTCCTAGGGGTTTTTGATTTAGGTTTAAAACCAGAGTTGCAATTAAGGGGGGAGTTAGGAGTAAAATAATATATTTGAGATAGTCTGTATAGGGACTAATATTCTCAATACTGGCTAAAGAAATGACCCCGGTTAGATTTTCTCCAAAGGGAATTTTAATCGAATTAACGAAGGGAACTAGAATTAACCAAGTGACTAAAGTAATCGTAAAAATAGCGATTAAATTCACTTTAGCCTGTTGTTTTTGTTCGGACATTTTTAGTTAAGATTGCAGTTCAGAAACTTGATTATTCGATTGATTTTGGGACGAAAAGGAATACAACTTATGTCCGGTAAAACTAATCGTGGCGACACAAGCCGCACTGGCTAAACGAGATATAGTTGGATGCCATCCTAATTCATTAATTAACAGTTGTAATAACCCTAAATTGGCTAATAAACTGTTTAAAGCAACGGTCGCAAACACGCCATATTGAACAAACCAGTTTTTCCAATAAATCCCAAATACAAACCGACGACTTAGCCAAAAATTGGTACTTAATCCGATAAAATAACTAATTCCTAATGCAAAAACATACCATAAACCCGACTGGATGAGAATAGAAAAAATCAGAACATCGACAATAGTAGCCGCGCCACCCGTGAACAAATATCCACCAAATTGTCGTAAGGTTTTTAAGGTTTGGCGACGTCGGGATAGACGAGTATTTGTGGCGGCGGTTGTGGTGGCTTCTGCACTAGCTTCTTCCACATATTCGCTATCACTATTAACATTCCAGAGGTCATGTTTACCCGGAGTTAAAACGTTCTCCGCCGCAAAAATTCCCATTAATAAACTATGGTCTTGATTATTATACTTAAATGCACCATAACGTCCGACTAATTGCAAGTTTTGAAAGGTTTGTAAATAACCTTGAATTTCCGATAAAGCAGCCTGATAATTCCCCGCATAGATAGGATAAGTTCGGGGTAAACGAACAATAAATCCATCGGAAACCGCTTGATTTTTTAATAACCCAATTTGGCGTAAGTCTTTTTCAGCTAATATTCTCAATTCATCTTCTGGACATTGCCATAAATCATCGCCAAAATTGCACCAATATTCACAACAAAGGGGAGTTTGTTCGGTATTAGCTAACATTTCCGGCGACCAGTTGGCAAAATTTGTCACTCGTCCAACTTCAACTCTGGGGTCATTAATATATAACCAATTATCTGGGAAAAGATTGCCTCCTTCTACAATTAAATAGACTAAAATTGTATTTCTAAATTTCAGAGATTTGGCAGCCTCGATAACTGTTTCTGGGGGAGAAGATTGCAGTTGTTGAACCAAATGGGTCAGAGGAATAGAAGAAATAACTCCCCCACAAGCAACGGTATTTTCCGCTTTTGTGATGCGGTTTTTTAGCGTAATATGAGTGACTTGAGAATTATGATGATGAACTTGAATTACTTCTGTATTTAATAAAATTGGTTGTTGATGCTGTTGTAAATAGTCGGCGATTTTTTCATACAGTTGACCCGAACCCAAACGGGGAAATTGGAACTGGTCAATCAGATTTTTCACTTTACCATCATTGCCTAAAATAGCATTTTTAATTGCTTTTGATAGGGATAATCCTTTAATGCGTTGGGCGGCCCAGTCAGGACTAATTTCTGTACAAGGAATACCCCATAATTTCTCGGTGTAACCTTCAAAAAATATCTCTGATAGTCGTTTGCCAAATTTATTTTCTACCCATTCGGCAAAATTATTAGCTTCGGGTTTAGGAAATAATCGGACGGCTAAATAGGATAGCACAATTCTTAAACTTTCAATTAATCCTAATGCGGATAAAACTTGTTTAGCTTTTAAGGGATAACTAAAATATTTTCCCCCATAATAAATTCGAGTTAAACGATTAACTGTAACTTGTTCATCCCCTAAAACTTCATCCCAAAGTTGCAAAACCGGAGCAATTTTTGTATAAAATCGATGGGGGCCATAATCTAAGATAAAGCCTTGATATTCTATACTTTTGGCTAATCCTCCGACTTGACTATCCCGTTCAACCACAACAACAGACTGACCTTGCTTGCTTAAAGTATAAGCCGCCGCGAGTCCGGCTGGGCCAGCACCTAAAATATAAATGGGTTCCATCACACCTAATATTATCGTTTGCTAGATAAATTGTTTCTATAATACAAGATTAATCCGATAGTTTAACAAACTTCCCCGACGAATACAATAATAAATCCTGAAAACGGCTAGGATTGTTCAAATTTAAGGTATAGCTTTGGTATTGTACATTGCTGACGTGATAATCTGGGGTGACTACTGTATTTTTGGGAGTCAGAAAAAATGCTGTTTGCGGATTGGATAATTTTAATTGATATTGATTGGTTTTTATCAAATTAACGATGATTTTATCAGTTGGTTCTAACAGCGTATTCATCATCACTAATAAAATTTTATCGCTGTAAAATCTAACTTTTTGAAATGGTTTATTTATTGTTTTTTGCTCAAATTTAACCTTAAAACGATTGTCAATATCAAAAAGATATAGTCCTTGGATTAATCCTGTTCTGTATATATAAGCTCCTCTAAAGTTATCGGGAACACTGGTAATAATCGGGGATTCTATGGGTGTTTTTTGCAGACTTGATAATAGAGTTTCAGAAAGTTCTCCGGCGAATTTCCAGTTTTGGTTAACTGAGTACAGGGATAATCCTAAACTAACTAATATAATTGAGGATAGGATTAAACAAAGTTGAAAATTACTGACCAAAATTGTGATAATTAATGCTATATAAATAGAGGCAAAACTTGAAGCCCAATATAAATAACGTTCTCCCTGGGTATCAAAGGGAGAGACGGAAACATTAATCGCGGGTAACACACAAATCCAAAATCCGATAATTACTAAAATTAAGGTTTGAGGAATATTAGACTCTAGTTGATGTTTATAATAACTTAAAATTAGAGCAAATATGGATATTAAAACTAAGCCAATAAATGCTAAAAACCAGAAGGTCAAACCGGAGTTAAATTGTCCAGGTAAAAAGCTGCGTGTTGGATAGATGATTAAATTGTATAAAATTTGTATCGGATTAAATTTAAGATGAATTCCTTCTCCATATCCGCCAATTAAGGTTCCCAATTTTAGATATCGCCAAACAAAATAAAACCCTAAAACTGCTACATAAAATAGACAATTTGTTAAGGTTTTTTTGATATTTCTGGACTTTGCTTGGGAATATTGATACAGTTCATAGGCTATAATTAACCCAGGAAAACTAACAATGGATTCTTTACATAATAATGCGGCTAAAAAGGCAGTTAAGGAAACCCCTAATTTTATCGGTTGATGAAATTGTTTAAAGGTTTTACCCCCCCTAACCCCCCCTTGGTAATGGGGGGAACTGGAAGGGGTTTTAGTCTCCCCTTGGTAATGGGGGGCTGTTTCATTCTCGGCGGAAACTTGTGTGACCTCTCCCCCGGCCCCTCTCCTGCGAGGAGAGGGGAGAACAATTCTGAATATTAAATCTCTTAGAGATTTAAAAATATTAATTACTCCCCCTTCCCTCGCAGGGAAGGGGGCTGGGGGGTTAGGTGTTTATCGGCATAACCGGATCAGGATAGGAAAACAGCCTNNGGGGGTTAGGTCTTAGGGTTGACAATAGAAAATGAAACCCCCTACTTTGGTAAGGAGAATTGGAAGCGGTCAGATTAATTGGTATTAAATATATGGAAAAGGATAGTAAGGCAAAAAAAGTGGCGATAACGTCGGTTCGGGCAGAAATCCAGGAAACGGCTTCGGAATGGGACGGTAATAATAGAAAAATAAATCCGGCGAAATAGGGAATAAACCGTTTTAATTTTAATTCTAATCTTAAATTTAAACTTAATAAAAATGCTATACTTCCTACCAATAACGAATTAGCTAAATGAAAGCCAAAATNNCCCAAATTTTATAGTCTAAAAAACTAATTAATCCCAATAGAGGACGAAAAAATAACGATTGACCATGTTGTTGATTAAACCATAACCCAAACGGCCCTAATTTAGATAATAGTGCAATTAAAACAAAATCATCCGAGATAAAAAAACTATTCAGGATATTGGAATAAGCAATGAATCCAGTTAGGGCAATAATTACGATTAAAATTATCGAGTAAAAAGATATCTTTGGAAAAGATTTTGTGTTCATTACCGTGTTAAAATTTAGATAATATGAAATCTAATTATAGATGCTACAGATGATCCCCCCCTGTAGAGACGTTGCATGCAACGTCTCTACAGGATAGTTCCATGCAACGTCTCTACAGAATAGACCTAAAACAGGTAATATAAAATCAGTGAATTTTAGCCCTCGTAATATATATCACCTTGGTCAAGACATTTGACCTATGTTCCTGACGTGTTATGCTCCACATTGAGTGTGTGAATATATTAAGAGGAGTGAATTTTTATGGTCGCAACACCCGCCCGGACTCAGAACTTTAGTTCCCCGCAAAAACCAGCCAACACCGCCCAACCTCGAACCATATCCCATTTTGGCTTTATTGATCAAGTTGGGGAACTCCCGACCACGCCACTATTTGGAACCGATGGTATCCGGGGACGGGTAGGGGGACTGCTGAACGCGCCTCTGGCTTTACAAGTGGGGTTCTGGGCGGGCCAAGTTCTCCGACAGCAAGCCAACCATCCGGGCCCAGTAATATTGGGCCAAGATACCCGCACCTCCGGCAATATGTTAGCAATGGCCCTCTCCGCCGGATTAATTGCTGCCGGGTTGGAAGTTTGGCATATTGGGGTCTGTCCCACCCCAGGAGTTTCCTATTTAACCCTAACCTCCGAAGCCATCGGCGGAGTGATGATTTCCGCCAGCCACAACCCCCCGGAAGACAACGGAATCAAGTTTTTTGGAAAAGATGGTACAAAATTATCCACCGCCTTACAAGAGCAAATAGAGGCCGGAATTAGAGGAAATGCGGATTTTCCGATTGTTTATAGCGAGTGTGGCCAACACTATTATCGGCCAGAACTGATTAGAAATTATGCCCAATCTCTACATGGGCCGTTACTCTCCGTCTCGAATTTACACGGGATGCGGGTAGTTTTAGATTTAGCCTGGGGGGCGGCAGTTCCCTTAGCAGCCCAAGTCTTTACAGAAATGGGGGCCGAGGTGATTTGTCTCCACGATCAACCCAATGGCCATCAAATTAACGTTAATTGTGGTTCTACCCATTTACAAGCCCTACAACAGACTGTTTTACAACATAAAGCCGATCTCGGATTTGCCTTTGATGGCGATGCGGATCGGGTTTTGGCCGTTGATGGCCAAGGTCGGACGGTAGACGGGGATTATATTCTATATTTTTGGGGCCAAACCCTGAGCCAAACGGGACAATTACCGGAAAATTTAATTATTTCGACGGTAATGGCCAATCTAGGTTTTGAACGGGCTTGGCAGAAGTTCGGAGGCCAACTAATTCGGACTCCCGTAGGCGACCAGCACGTTCACGCCGAAATGAAACGGACAGGAGCAATGTTAGGGGGTGAACAGTCGGGACATATTCTCTGTCACCATTATGGAATTAGTGGGGATGGGTTACTGACGGCCTTACATTTAGCCACATTAGTTAAACGTTCCGGTCAGTCTTTAGCGGAATTAGTTAATAATAGTTTCCAAACCTATCCCCAACTATTAAAAAATATCCGGGTTGAGGACGTTCACCAACGGCGCAATTGGAAACACTGTGAACCTGTGATTAAAGCTATTGAAACCGCAGAACAAGCTATGGGAAATCAAGGTCGAATTCTAGTTCGGGCGTCGGGAACAGAACCTTTAATTAGGGTAATGGTAGAAGCTAAAAGTGCCGATTTAGCCGACTATTGGGCAGAACAGTTAGTATTAGTAGTTCAGCAATATTTAGCCGTTTAACCCCTGATATTATTCTAAAAAAATGATTTATTGCTGGTGGGAAAAGGTTCGATTGAATCCCTATCTCCCAGCGATTTATTTGCCTTTTTTTAACAGCCCCTTGAAACTTGATCTATAATAGGGCTAAATTTACACCATATTGACATGGTTATCAAAGCTAAAAAAAAGCGAAAACCCACTAAAAAAAAATCTAAACCTAAGAAACCGACTTTAAGTAAAACCGAAATTAAACTTAGGCAAAAGCAACGGTCAAAAGCGATT
>DMPJ01000223.1 GCA_003456035.1 Planktothrix sp. UBA8402 | reverse complement strand
CTCTTAAATCCGTGATCCCTATTCTTATTATTTACCGTTGACGTTTTTCATCTTCTCTACGTCTGCGATCGCGCCATTCAGCTATAGTTAAATATAGAACACCCCCGGTAAAAATTATCAACATTGAGAAAGCTACCAATACCAAAATATCAATCAGACTTAACTCTTGTAAAACTTCCATAGGTTAATTGAAACAGTGCAGTTTTTATCTATTTTAATTCAATTTGTAGAGGGAATCATGATCTGATTCACCCTACAACAATTTGGCAAAAGTATTAATCTGTGAAACTGGGTAACAGCAGTTTACACCGCAGGTAACTCATCTAAAATGGTAAACCGAACATGATTAATTGCTAAGGTTCCCAGAGAGACTTTTTCGCGGTCAACATCAACCCCTTGACTGGTCAACCGTTGAAAGCGAATACCCTTGCCAATTTCAATATGATACCAAGCTAAGCCCATAAAAAACCGCAGGGGATAGGGCCCACCTTCTTGAATATCATCGGGGTTAGACTCCATCGGCACCCAACCAAAACCGGGGATATAAAATTCTAACCAAACATGATTATATTCCGGTTCTAAAGGCACTCCTCGACGGTCAGCAAATTGAGGGCATTTATAACGTCCAATAGTTCGACAAGCGATGCCATTTAATCGGGCTAAAGCTAATAAAACCCCCACATATTCCCCACAGGAACCTATTCCTCGCTGCAAAACTACATCGGGATTTTCAATCTTAGAAGTCAGACTATAGGATAACTGATCATAAACATAATTACGAATACCTAAAAGTTTTCGGAGGAAATTTGTTTCATTGCGAACTGCTGTTTTTGCCGCTGCTTGAACAATAGCAGTATTCATCGCTAAATGATCATCATCTACAAAATATTTTTGGGGAAAATTAGAGGAAAGTTTAGGTAAATTTTCCACCTGACGGGGATGGATTTGATATTTAATACTCCGAACTTCTAACAATGCTTTCCAACCAAAAATCAAACGTTCCGTCGAAGTCAAAGGATTAAATTGAAATACCGCGACTTTTTCCCCATCTTCAACTTCTTCTCGAAAAGGAATTCCAATTGCAGAAACCTCTAAAACTTTCTGGCGATTTGTATTAGAAGGTAAAGCAATTCGCCATTCTAAATTTTCGATGTAAACCTCATCTAAGGGTTCTAATTCCTCGACATAGGACATTTCGATCAAATAGCCATTAGATGTGGCATAACTTTCCTCTTGATTAAAATGAAAATAGAGGGGATGAATAAAGCTCCGATTGCGTTTTGCCAATTCAAATTGCTCATGAGAACTGGGATTATCTCGGATATAAAGTTCACTTCCAGCATAGGCTACATAGAGAACTTCCTCTGCCGTTTCTGGATCGGTATAAAAGGTTAAACCACTGGGAGATTCAAAGGGAGTTAACACACTAAATCGAGTTTCTCCTGTGGCCCTTTCTAAACAATAAACCGTCTGTTCTTCTCGATCACAAACCCATAATTCCTCATTTCTAATTGTTAGGTTTTCTACCCCAATTCCCGGGGCGGAAAAGCGAGTAATTTCCCGTTTAGTATTTTGACTATAAACTAGGATAGAAGCAATGCGATCGCAAGCAAAGTAAAGAGTTGATTCATAAACCGCAATTCCAGTAGCTGCATCAGGTAATTGCATAAACAATTGAGGCTCAAGATTAATAATAGAATTACCTTGAACAACATGGGGACAAAAATAGACTTCATTGCCACGAGTAAACCAGAGGTTATCATCCCAAATTGCTAAACCTGTAACATCTCTCAAGGCTAAAGTTAAATCAGGATTAACAACCGTTGCATTATCCGTTTTCGGGTCAATTTGAAGTAAAAATCCCCTGTAAGTATCAATCGCCAACAGGTTATTTCCCAACCCAGTTAAACCATATAAAGCCGAAACCCCAATGGGTCGAATTGTCCGAGGTTTAAAACCGCTATTTTTTCCAAAAGTCGATGAGTTAAGATTCATAGGAATTGTGATTATGGATGAAACCAGGATATTTATTCACCGAATCATGTCAAACTTCAGACTTAGGATAGAGGACAAAGCCCAAATTTTCCTAAAATCAGATTCAGACTCAAACATTTAAGATTAAGCACAGATTTTGACAAATTTCGCAGGAACATTGGATACAATAGTGGTGTCAATAAATGCTACTCTGCTGATCGGTAAGCGTGATTAATTATGGCTATGCCAATGTTTTTCCTCCACCGTGCAACCCTTGGACTAACGTTATTGTTGCAAATCGTCGTTGCTAATAGTTTGATTGTAACCGCCGCCTATTCAGCGTCTTCGCCCCTCGATAAGCGAGATGGACAAAATACCGTCACCCCTGGGTATGGGGATAGGGTTCAGCAACCTGAACAATCCTCCCCAACGGGTAATTCACCGATTACAGACTGGAATGCGTTTACTCCTCCCAAAAATGGTATACCCGGGCGTCGGGATGGGGGCGGAAGTCGGGGGCCAAAGCAGACAGGAGATTGTCCTAGTCTTACCGCATTAATTCCAGAGTCTACAATGGGGCGGACGGCATCAGGGCAACCCGCATTTTTTCTTTATATTTCAGGGGCACTCGATCAAAAGATATTTCAATTTGACATTAAGGGTGAAGATGATAAAGTCCTCTACAAAACCACGTTTTCCTTGAGTATTGATCGCCCCGGAATTGTGGGAATTCAATGGTCTCCTAACTCTAAATTTATCACTTTAGAAGACAATAAAAATTATCGCTGGTATCTGGGTACCGAATGTGATGTCAATGGGGGTGATCGATCAAATGATCCTTACATCACTGGATGGATTAATACTACTGCTTTAAGTGCGGATCAAAAACGTCAATTACAACAGTCTCCAGACCCCTTAGAACGCCTGAAAGTATACGTTCAAGAAGGACTTTGGCATGAAACAATTGCAACTTTAGCAACCTTAAGATTGAACAATTCGGGAGATCCATCAATCAAAAATAATTGGGACGAACTATTAAAATCCATCGGCTTTGATCCGGCTAAAAAAACAATTCAGATTCAAAGAGAAAATGCTCAAGCTATTCTNNTAACTAATTACTGATAACTGATAAAAAATAGGCATTTTATGGGTAGGAGTAAAAATTTTACAAAATTTCGTCAGTATGGAGTGATTGTCACCAGTACCCTGTTACTGTTTATATCCCTATCTCCTCGGCTTTTAGCCCAGGGAGAAGGGATTAATATTCCCCCGCAGGTTCCCCAACCCGATCCTAACAGAGATCGATTTTTACCTCGACCTCCTATCCCCCCGAAACCCGAACCCCCGCCAAATCCTGAATTAACCCCTACCCCT
>DMPJ01000211.1:6703-8310 GCA_003456035.1 Planktothrix sp. UBA8402 | reverse complement strand
AAGAACATTCTGTTAAATGAAGGTCTGCGGGCTTGGATGGCTCCTTCGGATCAACCCCACGAAAACTTTATTTTCCCTGAAGAAGTTCTACCTCGCGGTAACGCTCTGTAATTAGAGATTCTAATTATTCAGGATGGTCTTAAAAACATCTGATTAATTTTAAAATCTCCTACAATTTTTGTAGGGGATTTTTTTGATGATTAATGGTTTAAGAAAGCCCTGAAGGGCTTACTACAGTTTGAATCTGGCTCGGATAGCTTCAATCCGTTTCCGATTTACTCCTAGATCGGATTCTCCTAAACGAGAGGCAGAACGTACTTGAATTAAACCATTTTTTTCATCCAAATAAAATTCTACATCATCCACAAATCCCATTAAATCTGAAGTAAATTCGGCGTAAATATAATTTGCTTCCGCCGTAATAATTTCGGCATTGTCAGTATTTGCCAGAATAATTTTAAGATTTTCAAAGGCTTTTTTAGGTGTATCTTTATAGGTGAAAGGTTCAATTTGATGTTGGGCATCTAGGCTTTGACTGGAAACACAATTGGGAGAGGTTGGACAGGGGGCAAATTTTCCTTGTTTAATGCCGAGGTTTGTGGGTCGATTTCCTGAAAACGAAAATAGACTAGCTATGATTGGAGATACAGAAGTATGAGCAGCCGAAGCTGAAGGCACTAAGCCTAATAGACTGCTAACAAATATAATCGCCGTTAACAGCATAGAAAAACCGGAAATTTGACCGATAGACAAGACTGATTTTTTCATGGTAAATATTAAGAACTTAATCTATTTTAAACTTAATTTAACCGATTAAATCCTCTCAATGGATTCAAACATTGGGCAGTAACCATCGGAAGTTACTTTGAAGCCATAGAGGGCGGAGGATTGATTCCAACAGCGTTGTCCGCGATCATATTGGCAGTTTCCACAACAATCAAGATCCCTGGGAATAGGGCGATCGCTTCCTTGACTCAAGAATTCCCGTTGAGAAATCCCCCGCAACACTAATTCTTCCCCTTGCCATCGGGCCTCTACTAACCCCGTGTCGGCAAAACCTAACCAGCGCGGATCGGTGGTTAACCCTGGGGGTAAGGTAATGTGAATTTGAGTTTCAAACTCGGCAATTTCCCCTTCATACTCAATTTCAGGTAAGGGCGGCTGGATAAACGTTTCCCCGATGGGTAACTCGACTAGGGTTCCGGGGTTGGGGGTATGGAGTTGATAGCGGTTTCTGAGTTCTTCTAAATTGGTCAGATCCCCTAAATAGGTGGGAGATCCGTGAACAAAAATAATATGTTGGGGTCGGAGGTTATGAATGAGTTGGGTTGTCCCGGGGCCGTCACAATGTTCTGAGATCAAATAGGTTTCAACCTTTGGTATACAGGGACTAAAGCCTGTTTCTACCGATTCGGGAGTTAGAATAATATTGAGGTTTTGGCCGGGTTTTTGGCGCAAAAATAACATCCAAGGCAGGATGGAATCGGCCCAATAGGAATTCCAATCGGCAGATTCATCGGTGAAAACAATACAGGGAGTTTGACCGAGTTGGGCGCGGTGTTCCGGGGTGAGTCGTCGGACTCTGGGGCGAATGCGGTCATCCCAAC
>DMPJ01000211.1:5314-6666 GCA_003456035.1 Planktothrix sp. UBA8402 | reverse complement strand
CCTGTCGCTACACTGGCATCTACCCAAATATCGAGATCTCGCCCGGTAAAATAATGGTGACTGCGAAGCAACATTAACAGTTCTTGTCCTAAGCCCAAAGTTGGTGTCGGTAGGAGGAGGCAATATTGGGCTTCTATCGCCCGATATAAGCGTTCTGCCAGTTGGTTTTCTAGTTGACGACGATGGGGATGGCGGGCGGTTCCATAACTGCCTTCTAGGATTAAAACGTCGGGTTTGAGTCCGCGTAACTCTCCCAGGGGTAAGCCTTCGACTAGGCGAGAATTGGAGAGAAAAAAATCTCCGGTGTAAATTAGTTTATAGTTGCGTTCGGGTGTTACATAATTGATTAAAATTACCGACGCCCCGGGTAAATGACCCGCCGGAAATAAGGTGACGGTGAGTCCGGGTTTGAGTTGTATCGCCAAATGCCAAGGTAAGGGCTGACTTATGGGTATATTGGGATCGGGTTCCCAGTCTGGCCAGTTTAGGGTTAATAGTTGGGTTGTNNAGGAAAAGCCTGATGGAAGGCGAGTAAACCTTGAGCATGATCCCCATGAGCATGGGAACATAGAACTAAGTCGGCTGGAGGTTGATCTGAGGATGTTAATAGGGGTGAAATGTCCTGAATACCACAATCGAGTAGAATGCGATGAGATCCAATTCTCACCAACAGACATACACCTTCCCCTGCATGGCCAACGCTATAGGCTAAACATTCCGGGTCAATCACAGGAGTTCATCAACATGATAATTTAGTTTAAATTTTAGAATTACTGGGGATTTTTACTAAAAAATGTTAAAAACTGTTGCAAAGATTAGTTAAGAGGAGTGATATTCACGATGTCAATTGCACAATTTCAGGAATTTTTTGATCATTGTGTGGGTGAATGGATAACCGAACGCACCTATCATTATGTTACCCATCAAGAGGTTGAGCGATCGCATACAGAATTTGTGATTTATCCTTTGGAGAATGAAGCGAAAGCTAAAGTCTTAGAAGATAATCACCGTGTGTCAACAAACTTAGAGTTACAAACTCTACCAGGATATAGATTAGCGTTTCAAACGGTTTCGGAAAAAGGGGATGAGGTTTCTCAGGATTTGAATATTCTCTTTGTACCACAAAAATTAGATTTTCCGATTATTGAGGGGGATTATCTACGCGATAAAGCTTATGAAGAATCGAAACCAATGGTGTCGCATTTTCGCTACGATATCGAAACCCGTGAATTATTAATGACAACTACTTACACCCGGGTTGTTTCGGTAGATTCGATTACTTTGATTAATCCAAAGTTAAGAATTCGTCGGATTATTAATTATCAACGACCGATAGATAATAACCCATTGGA
>DMPJ01000211.1:3549-5280 GCA_003456035.1 Planktothrix sp. UBA8402 | reverse complement strand
CACGGATTTTAATCTGTGTTAATCTGCGTCATCCTCTTAAATCCGTGATCGGTAATTCGTAATTCGTAATTCGTAATTCGTAATTCAATCTATTTTAAAGTCTGTGCCCCGATAACAACCTTGAAAGGAGGTAATTTTAAGTCCTGTTTGTTGTTGAAGTTGGTTAATAAGAGTGGAAGAAACACTATTCCATTGATAGGGAAAGTTTCCTAAAGTTTGATGAGTTCCTTCTTGACTATACTCCTGAATGGGAATCCCTGAAACCCCAATAATATTTTGATCATAATATCCATTTAAGATAATTTTTTCAATTATAACCCCTGGCTTAATATTAAGTTTCCAGGTAATCGGTTCATAGGACGATAAAGCTAATATTATCGGTTGATTTTGACGATTAATATTAACAGAAACCGTCCCGGAAGCATGAGCATTTCCGTTATGATTAGGATTAGCTTCATAGACTCCAATTAAATGCAGTTCTTTTGACTGGGATGTTTTGATTATATAATGGTTAAAATCATCACTTCCCCCGACTCCACAAGTTTGAGCTTCAGCTACAATTGGTTGAGAAGGGGGAGTTACTCTTAATTGCTGTTCGACTTTAGGAATTAGGTAAGATACGGTTTTTAAACCTAATATAGTGACAAAACCAACACCAACAGTTAAGGGAATCCATTTTAATAAATTCAACAGTAAACTAGAATTTATGATTTGATTCCATTGATATTTTATATTAGATAAACCCTGATTTTGAGTCTCTAAACAAGCGAGTAAATTTAAACTATCGGGTTGTTCTAATAAGTTTTGAATTAGTTTTCCCTCTCCTACATAAAGGTTACGAGTTTTTCGATCTAAAAGTAACCAATATTGTTGATCATTGTCGGGAAAATACTGTTGTAAACTGGAACTAATGTTGGGATGTTGTAATAAAATCTGCCAAGATAAAGCCGAAGTTGTTCCTAGATTTTGACCATCGGTAAAGAATGCTTCTTCAATATCTGGTTCCCAATACCAAGCCACCCATCTATGGTTAGAATGATAACCCAGGGATTTTTCTAGTTGGGGATGAATACTAATATTAAGGGGGTAAATTTGTTGGGACATGGCTAAATTTAAGATAGGATTTTAAAATCCTTGCTGGTTAAACTATTAGCAGAAATGTTAATTAATGCGGTTTAATTAAACTTCCGGTTCAATACCTGCCGCCCGTAATTGTGCAGCTAATCTTTCTGCCCGTTGGCGTTCCATTTCTGCCCGTTGACGTNNTAATAATAGGTTTCCGCTTTCATCCCACCACCGCAACCAATATCCGGTTCTGTTTTCTCTAGTTCCTTGCCAAACTCCTAAATATAAGTTCATTTCTGGGATAAAATAACGGTTATCAGCATGGGCTGTTTGTAACTGATATTCTCCGTTTTCATTTAAAATGTAGACTTCTAAAATGCCTTGCTGGGGTTCAAAAATCACATAATGCTTGACTCTTAAAATCGTTTGATAGAAAAACCATTTTCCGGGCGGATAGGTTGATTTAATTGAATATTCTCCGCCTTCGGTATCAGACAGAAATTCTACGACTAAAAGCGGAATATCCCCTTGTAATTGCGGGGTATAACTGCGTTGAATATCGGTTCTGGGAACTCGAATTTCTGGAATAAATGCCCAGTCTGGTGCTTTAATGACTATTTTGTCATTAACCGTTGCACAAATTCCATAATTTGTTGGGGTTAAACT
>DMPJ01000211.1:0-3525 GCA_003456035.1 Planktothrix sp. UBA8402 | reverse complement strand
GGTAAAATAAAATCATCGGGAAGGGGTTCCCAGGTTATTTTGAAACTGGCGATTGAAGTTGCCATTTTTCTTAAAAAATAAGCTATATGTTAATATTTTAATTGATATTTTGATAATTGTCAAGTTTTTAATCAATTTTATAATTAACCGGGTTTCTAAATTAACAGATTATCAATTATCCGTCAATCAATTATTCNNCCTTAAATTGACAGGTAAATTTGAGATCCTTGGCTAGTTTTATGAACTTCAATTCTAGCTTGAAAGGCTTCTTTTAAACTGGGAATATGGGTGACAGTCAAAATACAAGCAAAATCAGACGCGATCGCATTAATAGCCGCAATTAACCGATCGCAACCTTCCGCGTCTTGGGTTCCAAAACCTTCATCAATAATTAACATTTGTAGAGAAGTTCCCGCCCGTTGTGCTAATAGTTTAGCTAGGGCTAACCGGATAGCAAAATTAATTCTAAAGGCTTCTCCCCCGGAATAGGTTTCGTAGGAACGAGTTCCCCGCGCATCTGCGATTAAAATTTCTAAGGTTTCAATCATTNNTATTTTTTGAGGATTTACTACCCCGTCCGCTAGTACGTTGGGTGACAAATTGAACATGGAGTTGATTAGCAGATAATCGAGATAAAATTTGATTAGTTTCTGCTTCTAATTGTGGTAAAACATTCTCAATCATTAAGGCTTGAATCCCATTTTTACCAAAGGCTTTTGCTAATTCATCATAAACTCGATATTGACGACGGGCGGTATCTAATTGGGTTTTGAGTTCGATTTGTTGAGCGTTTAAATTGTCTAATTGAGTTTGTTGTTGTTGTAAACTTCCAAATTGTCCTAAATAATGATCTAATTTTAGCTGTTGTTGTTGAATTAACTGCTCTAATTGTTTTAATGATTCTGTCGGGTCGGGAGTTGCTTTTAATTGTTGTTGTAATAGTTCAATTTGTCCTTGAATTGCTTGTAAGTTTTTTACCCGTTCTTGGGTTATGGTTTCTAACTCTTGAAGGCGTTTTTGTAGGATGGGATATTGTTGTTTAGCTTGGTTTAATTGTTCGGTTCGAGTTAACCAAATTTGAGCTTGACGCAATTCTGAACGGATGCGATTATGCTCCTCAACATTATAACCCATTTGGTTAATTTTTTGATCTAAAATTATAATTTTTTGTTGAATTTCAGAATTATTTTTCTGTTCGGTTAAGGTTTGGGTTAAGGTTTGAATTTGGGTTTCTAATTCTGGTTTTTGAGTATTAATTTTCGTTAATTTGTCTTGAGCATCTCGAATTTGACTATATTTAATTTCCGCCCAACGCCACCGTTTTTCCTCATTTCTGGCTAAAGCATGGCTTTGTTCATTATAATTAAGTTGGCTTAATTTCTGTTCTAAATCCTGTAATTCTGCATATAAATCCGTTGCATAATTACCCGTATCTAAAATAGTTTGAACCGCTTTTTCTTCTAAAATTAATTGTTGTAATTGTTGTTCATCCTGATCTAATCCTTCTAACTGAGCTTGAATTTTTCCCCGTTGTTCCCGCAATTCTTCATAGGGTAATAAATCCTCTTGAATTTGTCGATATTCTTCCTGTAAAATCTTAATTTCTCGATCCGCAACTACTAACTGTTCATGGATTACCCAAATTTGATTTCTGAAGTCCTGTTGTTGGTTTTGATGTTTAGAAATAACCAAATTCCAGTGGTGTTCGTCTAGGGGGCGATCGCAAAGTGGACAAGGGGGAAACTGCGATCGCAATAACGGTAATTCTTCGGTTTCAGGTGCTTCAGATTCCGATTTTGATAACAGTTGAATTTTTTGATCTAGTTCAACTAATTTTTCTTCATAATCCTGTTTAACAGTATTTAAACGTTCCATAAAATTATGGCGCTCCTGTCCTTTTTCTCGGACTCGTATTTGTNNGTTTTTTTCTTATCTAGTTCGATAATTTTATTAATAATAGTTTGTGATTGTTGTTCTAATTGGGGGCGATGTTGTTTGATGGTACGTTGCAATTTTCCGACGGAGGTTTTTAATTCTTCTAACCGTGCTTGTTGACGAGATTGAGCGCGGTCTAACTCCGTTTGTAGGCGTTGACGCTGTTGTAAAATGGGAGTAACTTCTAATTGTAATTGATCAAACTGAGTCAAACGATTTCGAGCGGTTTGTNNGAGTCTAATCCGGCTTCAATATCAATTTTTTGGCTTAAAATTTGTAAGTAATCTTGTTCCTGTTGAGTTAACGCTTCTAAACGAGCTTGTAGACTTTGAATTTGCTGTTGTAGGGTGTTGAGATGTTGGCGTTGTTGTTCTTGTAATTGTTGGCGTTGTTGTTGGGAATCTTGATAGATTTTAAATTGAACCGATAGGGTTTCTTCGGTGGTTTGTAGGGTGATAAAATTATTATATCCGGTTTGAATTTCTGTTTCTTGTTGTAATACTGCTTCTAATTCTTGACGTTGCTGTTGAGTTGTGGCTAATTCCTGTTCTAATCTGCGATAATCTTGAGCAAAAGTTTGATGCTGTTGTTGTTGTCCGGTGAGTAATTTTTCCCAAGATTGACGATGATGTTGTTGGGATTGTAACTGTTGATATTGATCTCGGTCTTGGGTTTGTTTTTCTTGAAGATGATCAATAGTATTTTGTAGTTGAATAATATCCTGTTCTAGTTGACCTTTTTGGTCAATTTGGGATTGATTATTATTTAAAGTTTGTTCTAAAATTTCTGCTTGGGATTTATAACTTTTGGCTGAGTCTTTAGCTTTTTCTGATAAGCCATCATATTGATTTAATTTTAACAAACTCGCCAGAATTTCTTTGCGTTCGGCTGGACGTTTGATCATGAATTCATCCGCTTTTCCCTGACGCAAATAAGCGGAATTGGTAAAAGTATCGTAATCTAATTTTAAGTAGTCTATAATTTTCTGTTGAGTGACAGTTATTCCCTTTTCTGTGAGGGTGCGAAACTTGATTTTATCTAAATCTTCAATTTCTTGTAAAACGGTGGTTGCTACTTGAAATTCTAAGGCTCCTGATTGACCTCGGCGACGGTTACGAATGACTCGATATAAGTTTCCCTGACTAATAAATATAAAATCAACCTGGGTTTCTAATTCTCCCATATAGATAATATCATCCTTCGATTCTGCCCGACTTTCCCCCCAAATTGCCCAAGCCATTGCTTCTAATAAAGATGACTTTCCCGACCCGTTGGAACCGCAAATACAAGCGGTATGTAATCCACTAAAATCTAGGGTGGCTTCTCGATAACTGAGGAAATTTTTTAGGGTCAGTTTTTGGGGAATCATAGGTTTTCAAAATGGGAAACAGGAGATTTTTTAGAGGTTGCTGTATTGTTCAATCTTATTTTAACGCAATTTGTGTTATTGGGACTACAACAAAAATATAAACTCATTACCATGAACCTACAACGTCTAGGATTAACAATATTCTAGCAGGACTCGCAAAACTCAAAATACAGAAATACAGTTAGAATTAGATTTTCAGGATAATTAATTTATGATGTTTA
>DMPJ01000467.1:3637-3767 GCA_003456035.1 Planktothrix sp. UBA8402 | reverse complement strand
CCGTTTCAGCATTAGATAAATTTTCCAAAAATTTCCGATCTGTATCAATATCAATACCAGTTTTATCACCTAAAATCGCTAATATTCTAACTTTAGGTTTAGGTTTAACTAACTTTTCTACTCGTTCAAA
>DMPJ01000467.1:0-3507 GCA_003456035.1 Planktothrix sp. UBA8402 | reverse complement strand
TTTTAAAAGATTGCCGTTTTTTATTAAATCAAGATTTGAAAAGCTGTTAACTGGATCTGATAGTGTCATCATCCTAAAACCTGACAGCTTTTTGCGATATTCTAACTGCCAAGTTGTATAATTCAAGGGAATTTGAGCAAAAGGGGGGAGTTTGCCATCGGCGGAAATGTGGGAGCGATCGCTGTTTTCCGATATCTGCAAATTGACCGGAAATCCTTGCTCAAAACTGCCTTCGCCAATTCTAATAACGACCAACTTTTCCATAGCTATCGCTTTGTTAAGTTAATATGTGAACAGGGATATCTCATTTATTTTACTTTTTAATAAGTTGTTTCCATGCTTCACTTGCAACTATTATTATATTACCACATCGGACAATAATTGAGATAGGAGAAACCGGGTTTCTTTTCTTAGAAACCCGGTTTCTTGGGAAAGTTAAATCGAAATAAAACGACCTTGAAGTTGTTCAGGAAGAACATTATAGACCACACCTAAAACTTGATTTGTTCCCGTGACACGAATC
The DNA here is from genome assembly GCA_003456035.1 of Planktothrix sp. UBA8402. Lineage (GTDB taxonomy): Bacteria > Cyanobacteriota > Cyanobacteriia > Cyanobacteriales > Microcoleaceae > Planktothrix. The sequence continues at coordinate 2,984 of DMPJ01000467.1, read as the reverse complement.
ACTGTTTCAGGAAAGGAACTTGTTGATAATTCTAAGGTTAAATTTGCTTCTGTTAAACCTTCTGTTAAGGCAATTTGATCAATACCTGGTTCAAAATCTTCAATAATATCCGCTAAAGTTTGATCTAAATTAGACGTTGCTAAGGAAAGAATAAATAGATCAGATCCTATTCCTCCGGTTAAATAGTCACTGCCTAAATCTCCAGTTAAGGTATCATTTCCTGCTCCTCCATAAAGATAATCAAAATCTTGACCTCCTGCTAAGAAATCATTACCTAATCCACCCCAAATCAGATCAAACCCTAAATTTCCATAGAGATTATCATTACCTTCATCTCCATAGAGATCGTCGGAATTTTTCCCCCCAAATATATGATCATTTCCCTCTAAACCCTTAATAGTATCATCCCCTTGATATCCATAGAGAAAATCGTTATTAATTGTGCCAATAATATTATCATTTCCGCTATAAGAATCAGCATTAATAATTTGATTAATCCAATCTGCATAAACCGAAACCCTGGTATCAGAAGCATATTCTCCAAAGCTATCATCTAAGCTATTTGTAACATCAATACCAGGTATCGCTGGGGTAAAACCTGTGGAGGTCAGACCCGCAATTTTACCATTAATAAAAGCTGGCCCTCCCGAATCTCCAGGACTAATATTGACTTCTTCTAATCCCAATCCTAAATCATTAATGCCAAATTCTTTTCCAAAAGCATCATTTTGGGGTAAACCATTATCAAAATCATAAATTAATTGTTTTCCGGGTTGATTATTATAATAATAAGGATCATTATTAAATAACTCACCTAAACCATCATAACGATTTTTTCCTGTCCGTTTGATCTCAACAGTATCAGAATAACTATTCTGTCCTAAATTACCCGTTGCAGAAACACCATAACCTACTTTTTGAAAAATTTGATTTACTTCATCAAACCCCGTATAAATCTGATAACGATTGGCGGCTTGGGGTGCAGGTTGATCTAGTTCTAAAATAGCAATATCATTGTTATAATTAAAATCAGAATTCCAATCGGGATGAATATAAATTTGAGAGGCATAAATTGCTATTTTACCCGATGGTAAATCAAAATAAACGGTATATTCTGAAGGCGAAGAATAATCAGGTTTCCCCGATTCATCGGTAACACAGTGAGCAACGGTTAAAATATGATTACCCGTAATTAATAGTGATCCTGTACAACTGCGGCCATCAATTCCTTGAATCGTAACAACGCCATCTAAACCGGTCTCTGGTTGTACAATATAAGTTGGATCTAAAGGATCAGAAGTTGGAACAGAAATTCGAGGTTGAGGTGCAATTACGGAGAAATAATTTGACATTTTGCTTAACTTAAATCAAGATAATTTTGAAAAATGTAGTCTGACTATTCAGAATAAAATAGATAGATTTCTACTTTTATATTAACATAAAGATCAACAACTTAATTCCAGAACCCTCTAACTCTATGACAGCAAACGTTGAAATTTACACCTGGAGTACCTGTCCTTTCTGTATTCGAGCTAAAGCATTGCTGAAAAGCAAAGGCGTAGACTTCACGGAATACGCTATTGATGGCGATGAAGTGGCGCGAGATCAAATGGGACAACGGACAAATGGCCCTCGTTCCCTGCCCCAAATCTTTATTAATGATCAGTATATTGGGGGGTGTGATGATATTTATGCCTTAAATAGTCAAGGGAAACTTGATCCTTTACTGACTTAATTCTATTCTAAATCCTGGCAGAATAAACAACTACTGATTAACACTTAGTAAGTTTAAAATGCCAGGTTTTATAGATACTAAATTGTTTGATTTGTCAACCTTTAATTGTGAATAAAGATGAAATTTGCCTTCATTATTGACCCAATAGAAAAATTAAATCCTAGCCATGATACCAGCGTTGCTTTAATGGAAGCCGCGCAACTTTTAGGACATGAAGTTTGGATCACACAAACTCACCAATTAAATGTAATTGAGGGTCAAACCTGGGCACTTTTAACCCCGGTTAGTCTCACTCCTATTATTAGAGATCAGGATCGTTGGATAGTAGAAGAACCCTGGTTTTCTGTTGATCAACCTACACTCCAACCCCTAGAAAATATGGATGCGGTGTTCATGCGAACCGACCCCCCGGTAACAATTCCCTATCTTTATGCAACCTATCTTTTAGACTATATTAATCCAGAAAAAACTTTGGTGGTTAATTCTCCTAGTGGGTTAAGAAAAGCCAATGAAAAAATGTACGCAATGCAATTTAAAGATTGTATTCCTAAAACAATTGTTAGTCTCGATAAACAGGTAATTCGAGAGTTTGTTGAACGTCAAGGCGCGGCGGTTTTAAAACCATTAGGAGGAAAAGCAGGAGAGGGAATTTTATTTTTGGAAGGGAGCGATCGCAATCTCAATTCTTTAATTGAAATTAGCACCCAACAGGGTATATATCCGGTAATGATTCAGACCTTTTTACCCGAAGCAAAAGATGGAGATAAACGGATTATTTTGTTAAATGGTGAACCTATTGGAGCCATTAATCGCATTCCTACGGGTCAAGAATTTAGAGGAAATATGGCTGTTGGGGGACGAGTTGCTAAAACCGAAATTACGGATCGAGAACAGGAAATTTGTCAAAAATTAGCTGCTCAATTAGTCGCCGATGGCTTATATTTTGTGGGAATTGATATCATTGGAGGTTATTTAACAGAAGTTAATGTTACCAGTCCGACTTGTATTCGGGAAATTGATTTATTGGATGGGGTTTATTTAGGAAAACAGGTGATAGAATGGGTAGAAAATAAAATCACGAACCGCTTTTGATGATCACCTCAAAATTTCTAATTAATCAAAGGTTAATACTGGGGTTGGGCGGGTTTTTGAATTTTATCTGTGGGTAACAAATATTATTACAGAACCCGCCCCTACGAGTTCTATGATTAGAGGTTAGAATGGCGGTTTAGTCATAATCTATTGATAA
>DMPJ01000149.1:7320-7540 GCA_003456035.1 Planktothrix sp. UBA8402 | reverse complement strand
CACCTAATTTTTGTCCTTTAGGTAACTCAATAAAAACCCGATCTCCGGTTTGTAAACCTTTCAATACTTGAATTTGATTACCGATTTGGGAACCAACGGTAACGGGGTGAAATTGCGGTTTATTATTAGCATCGGGAAGTAACACCCCCGCTTGACCTTTATTAGTCACAATAGCAACGGTGGGAACTACTAACGCCTGTTTAAGTTTCTCCCCAATAAA
>DMPJ01000149.1:0-7288 GCA_003456035.1 Planktothrix sp. UBA8402 | reverse complement strand
TACCGCTTCCGGTGCGATAATATTAACTCGACCTTTAAACACTTGATCTGGGTAAGCATCAGCAACAATTTCAACGGGTTGATTCGGTTTAATTTGAGAAATATCTGCCTCTGGAATTTTAGCTAAAACTTCTATATCTTTCGCTAAAGCAACAATAGAAGTGGAAGTGGCAGAAGTCGCCTCGGAAGCGGAAGTCGCCGGAGTGACAAAGGCGCCTTCCACCGCATAACGTTGGGTAATAATTCCTGAAAACGGAGCGCGAACTTTGGTATCTTCTAGTTGCACTTGATAAAATTTAACCTGTCCTTCGGCTTCATCAACTTCCGCTTTTGCGGAGGTAATTTCTTCAGCACGAGTTCCATTTTTTAACTGATTTAATTTGCTTTGAGCTTCAGCAACTTCTGCTTCAGAACGAGCAATTTCTTCAGAACGAGTGCCATTTTCTAATTGATTTAAAGCTTGACGTTCCTGTTCCACATTTGCTTGTCTTTGTTGAATTTGCGATCGCTGACTTTGTTGTAATTGTTCTAAACGTTTTTCGACTTCCGTTTGTAGTGCTTGTAACCGCCGTTGATCGCGTAAATATTCATCTAATTTATCCTGAGAAATTGCCCCTTCTCCCTTTAAATCTTGATAGCGTTGTACCCGTTCTACTGCTAATATTAATTCAGCTTTGTTGGCATCAATTCGAGCTTTTGCTTGATCAATTTCATCATTTAAACTACCTGATTGAGCATCTTTTAATCGAGATTGAGATTCTCTTAACCGAGCCTGACTTTGAGCTATTTCTTCGGGACGAGTCCCCGATCTAAGTTGGGATAAATTAGCTTTAACCTGATTTAAACGAGCTTGAGCTTGATCAATTTCTTCCGGTCGGGTTCCGGTTTGCAGTTTATCTAAATTAGCCTTAACCCGATCCAAACGGGCTTGGGCCTGGATGAGTTGGGCTTCAATTTCGCCGCTTTCCATCCGCGCCACAATATCCCCAGCTTGGACAATATCCCCCTGTTCCACATATAATTGCGCTAACCGCCCTTGGGTTTTGGGGCTGAGGTTGACCCGACGCACAGGTTGAATCACACCACTAGCGGTGATTTTAACAGTTAAATCCTTGGCTTCCACCGGAACCGTGAGGGTAGCGATCGCATCAGGCTTAATTTGAGTCCGACTGCGGGCAAAATAAACCGTTGGCGGAATAGCCAATAGTCCCGTAGCCAAAAGTGCGATTATCCAGGGTTTCCATCGCCGTCGGGGAACTTCAGGGAACTGAACCGGATGTTTTACCTCCCCATTGCGTTGTACAGTTTCCTCTTTTGGGCCAGTTAACATAACAGATGCGGGTGCAGGTGCAGGGTGATTAGCAACAGAATCAGGCCTAAAGTTCAGGACATAATTCTGTCACTAGATCAATTCTAACGATTTCCGTTAATATTTCTTGATGTTGGTTAATTTTAATCGGGTGATTGGGTGTTAGTGCGTGCGCGGAGATCCCTGCACCATAAGGTTGTTAACCCTCTTGGAATAACGGTGTACTCAAATAACGTTCACCGAAACTAGGTTGAATCAAAACAATCAGTTTGCCTTTATTTTCAGGACGTTTACCCACCTGAATCGCCGCATATAACGCCGCCCCGGTAGAAATTCCCGATAAAATCCCTTCTTCCCTGGCAATACGACGGCCAAAAATTATGGCATCCTCATCCCGAACTTGAATTACTTCATCAATGATATCTACGTTTAATACGGTCGGAATAAACCCGGCCCCAATGCCTTGAATTTTATGGGGGCCAGGTTTACCACCTGATAAAATCGGACTATTGGCAGGTTCCACCGCAATGGCTTGAAAAGAGGGTTTGCGTTGTTTCAGGACTTCCGCCACCCCGGTTAAAGTACCTCCGGTTCCCACTCCAGAGATTAAAATATCTACAGAGCCATCGGTATCGGCCCAAATTTCCTCAGCCGTTGTTTGGCGGTGAATTTGGGGGTTGGCAGGATTCTGAAATTGTTGCAACATATAGGCATCGGGGAGGGTATCGACAATTTCCTGCGCCCTTCTAATACAGCCACTCATCCCTTCAATACCGGGAGTTAGTTCTAGTTCAGCCCCATAAGCTCTTAACATCGCCCGACGTTCAGAACTCATGGTTTCGGGCATAGTTAAAATCAAACGATAGCCCCTAGCGGCGGCCACCATCGCCAAGGCAATTCCGGTGTTACCCGATGTCGGTTCCACTAATACGGTTTTACCCGGGGTGATCAGTCCTTCTTTTTCGGCTACATTAATCATATTGACCCCAATTCGATCTTTTACCGAGGAAGCGGGGTTCATGCCTTCTAATTTGACCACAATTTGAGCCACACATCCTTCGGCCTGGGGAATGCGGTTCAGTTGAACTAGGGGAGTGTGGCCGACTAATTCCGTGATGTTATGAGCGATACGCATAATTGACTCGAAGATAAAGAACATTGATACAAATAGTTTCAGGAACTCATACCAAACAATTCAGATGTAATACATGATATCCTTCTGTTGTCTGGCATCTCTTTGTTCACAAAGGTCTTTTAAGCTGTATTTTTGTAATACAGCTTTCGCCATTTGCTCTGATTCTTGCCAAAATTCCCAAATCACCGCACTTTCAACGGTATTGGGGCAGGCATTTTGATGGGACGCTTCGGGATCAGATCCCTCTAAGCAGTTCACCACATCAAACAGAGTAATTTTCCCAGGTTCCTTTGCCAGATAATATCCGCCTTTAGAACCTCGTTGGCTGCGAACAATACCACAGCGCCGCAAGGTCGCCAGTAATTGTTCCAAATAGCGATCAGGAATGTTATGCTGGGCCGAAATTTGGCGCACCTGCCTCGGTTCAGGATCATCATAGTGAGTTGCCAATTCCATCAGGGCGAGAAGGGCATACTGGCTTTTGCAAGAGAGTTCCACGCAGAAATCATTCAAAAATGTTTCACGATTCTAGTATACTCCGGTTCTCCCCTGGGAATTTGTTAGTTTGGCGACGTTATACCCGATACATGACAAGTCTATGAATTCTTCTGACAAAACCCGTTCTTGGTTTCAACCTTTACGCAAAATCCGATTAAAAACGGCTTTGGTTTTTCCGTTTATTTTGCAAATTACAGTCGCCGTAGGATTAGTTGGTTATTTTTCCTTTAGAAATGGTCAACAAGCTGTGGAAAATTTAGCTCAACAGTTAATTCAAAGTGTCAGTGTTAGGATTGAAAATCATGTTTTAGAATATTTTAATAAATCCTTTCAAATTCTGCGAGTTACAGAAGATAATTTAGAAGCCGGAACTTTAGATTTGAATGATTTTGAAGGGTTAAAACAGTATTTCTGGAATGTGGTTGCCGAGGGAGATTTAGAAAGTTATATTTTTTACGGCAACGAACAGGGAGAATTTATTGGGGTTGAACATTTAGAAACGGGGGAAATTCAGCTAAAAATTCGTACCATTGAGACTGAACCTCTGCGGCAGATTTACCGTTTAGATGACCAAGGAAACCGGGCTGAATTTGTAAAAGAAGCTGAATATGATCCCCGTAAACGACCTTGGTATCAAGTAGCAAAACAGGCTCAAAAACCAACTTGGAGTTCAATTTATCCCTTCTTTTCTCGTAAAAATACAGATACCGCTTTAGGAATATCAGCANNGTGTTTGAAGATGACCAAAACCTGCAAGGGGTTTTATGTATTAATATCACTTTATTAAGAATTACAGAATTTTTAAAAGACCTTTATATTAGTCCTAATGGACAGAGTTTTATTATTGAACGTTCGGGGGATTTAGTTGTTAGTTCTAAGATTGAAAAACCCTTTAAAATTCAAGGGAAAGGAGAAGATGCAAAAATCGAGCGTTTTCCCGCTAATAAAACTGAAGATATTACTATTCGGAATACCGCTAATGCCTTTATGAAAAGGTTTGGTAGTTTTGTGGCGATTCAAAATAGTGAACAAGTTAAATTTCAACAAAATGGCGGCTGGTATTATGCTCAAATTTTACCGATTCAAGATCAACATGGACTCGATTGGTTAGTTGTTGTTGTTGTCCCTGAATCGGATTTTATGACAGAAATTAAACGCAATACTCAAATTACTATTGGGTTGTGTTTGATTGCCTTGGGAGTAGCAACAGGAATGGGAATTTTAACCGCTAGTTGGATTACAAAACCCATTTTTAGACTGAATAAAGCCTCCCATAAATTAGCAGAAGGAGACTTAAATCAAAAAGTTAAAGTCGGAGGAATTCAAGAATTAGAAACCTTAGCCAATTCTTTTAATTGGATGGCGGGACAATTGAAAGAGTCCTTTGATACCTTAGAAGAAAAAGTCAAAGAACGTACCGGACAATTAGCCGAAGCAAATCAAGAAATTAGTTGTTTAAATGTGCGACTCAAAAGCGAAAATTTACGCATGAGTGCAGAACTCGATATCATCCGAGAAATGCAGCAATTAATTCTTCCTAAAGCCCAGGAATTAGCGGAAATTAAAGATTTAGAAATTGTCGGATATATGCAGCCTGCTGATGAAGTGGGGGGCGATTATTATGATATTTTAGCGACTCATGGAATTGTTACCATTGGCATTGGAGATGTCACGGGTCACGGATTAGAACGCGGAATTTTAATGGTGATGATTCAAGCCGCAGTTCGGACATTAAAGGAAGTAGAAGAACATGATCCAATCAAATTTTTAAATACTTTAAATCGAATGATTTATTATAATATTCAACGAATGAATTCTGATAAAAATTTAACCTTAGCGATTTTAAATTATTCTGAAGGTTTATTGAGTATTAGTGGACAACATGAGGAAATATTGATCGTGCGTCAAAATAGAAATATTGAACGAATTAATACTATGGATTTAGGTTTTCCCATTGGTTTAGATGAAGATATAACTGAATTTATTAGTCATACTTTAATTGAATTAAATTCTGGGGACGGAGTAGTTTTATATACCGATGGAATTACCGAAGCCCAAAATAGTCAGAAAAAATTCTATGAACTGGAAAAACTTTGTAGTATTATTAGTCAAAATTGGCATCAAGAAGCAGAAAAAATTAAAAATGCTGTAATTGAGGATGTAAAATTATTTATGGGTGAAGAAAAGCAATTAGATGATATTACTTTATTAGTCATAAAAAAGAAATAATGGCGTAAAAATAACGGATAATTTATAATAAATGCTATGTCAAATCAATTTTTTTATTCTTGGGTTAAGCCATTTTTTAGAAACATTTCTCTGAGAAATCTTCTAATTTTTCCGTTTGTCTTCCAAATTTTTATCGCCGTTGGATTAGTTAGTTGGTTATCTTTTGAAAATGGACAACGGGCGGTCAATGATTTAGCTAATCAACTCCAGAATCAGGTCAGCGATCGGATTAGCCAACAGTTAGATCATTATTTAGCAGTGCCGATTCAGGTGAATGAAATAAATCTCAATCTGATGGAATTGGGACTGTTAAATTTGCAAGATTTGGAAAGCATTCGTCGCCATTTTTGGAAGCAAATGAAAGTGTATCCATCCTTGAGTTATGTTAACTTGGGTACTGTTGATGGTTTATTTTTAGGTGTGGGTAAAGAAGATGATGGAACCCTATATTTAGAATCAATGAAACCAACGGATAAATATCATTATAAACGTTATTTATTAAATGATCAAGGTGATCCAAAAAAAATTATTACTACTGAAGAATATCTTTACAAAAAAGATGAATGGTATAGTGATGCAGTCGCGGCTGGAAAACCGATTTGGAGCGAAATTTATCAATGGGGCGATCGGCCGGAAGTGATTTCTATTGCTTCTAGTTATCCTATCTATGATCAACAAAAAAAATTAGTAGGAGTGATCGGAATTGATCTGATTCTTACCCAAATTAGTAACTTTTTAAACCAATTAAAAGTTACACCTGGCAGTAAAATTTTTATTGTCGAACGCAATGGTTTAATTGTTGCCAGTTCCAGTAACGAAAAACCCTATTTAGAAGTCAACGGAAAAGCTCAAAGACTGAGTGCTTTTCAAAGCAGTGATCCGTTAATTCAAGGGGCAAGTAAATATNNATTTGGGTAAAATTCAAAAAGAACAATCTTTAAATTTTAAATTGGATGGGGAAAATATTTTTGTCAGGGTGAATTATTGGCAAGATCAATTCGGCTTAAATTGGTTGATTGTGGTTGCCATTCCTGAGTCAGATTTTATGGGAGAAATTAATGCTAATACTCACAAAACTATTGTATTATGTTTAGTGGCATTAGCGATCGCAACGGGAATGGGAATTTTAATTGCCCATTGGATTACTGAACCCATTCTGAGATTAAATCGAGCTTCTCAAAAAATCACAACTGGGGACTTAAATCAAGCCGTTAAAGTTAAACGAATTATTGAACTGAGACAACTAGCTCATTCTTTTAATCAAATGGCTGATCAACTCCATGATTCCTTTGAAAACTTAGAACAAAAAGTTATAGAAAGAACGGCAGAATTAGCCTCCGCCCATGCTCAAATTTTAGTTTTAAATCAACGCTTAAAAGCAGATAATTACCGGATGAGTGGTGAATTAGACTTACTCAAAAGAATGCAGCAATTAATTCTACCCAAAGCCGAAGAATTAGCTTTAATTGAAGGTTTAGAAATTGCGGTTTATATGGAACCTGCTTATGAAGTGGGAGGGGATTATTATGATGTTTTATATATGAATGATGTTGTTACAATTGGGATTGGAGATGTGACAGGTCATGGATTAGAAAGTGGAATTTTAATGGTGATGACCCAGGCTGCTGTTCGGGTTCTCAAGGATNNCGGAAGTTCAAGAACGTGATCCAGTGAAGTTTTTAAATATTTTGAACCGAGCTATTTATCGCAATGTTCAAAGGATGAATTCTGACAAAAATTTAACCTTAGCTATTTTAAATTATAAAAATGGTCATCTGAGCATTAGTGGTCAACATGAGGAAATATTAATCGTGCGTCAAGGGGGAAAAGTTGAACGAGTTGATACAATGGATTTGGGTTTACCCATTGGTTTAGATGAAGATATTTCTGAATTTATTGCTCAAGTTATGATTGAGTTAAATATTGGAGATATTATCGTTCTTTATACCGATGGAATTACGGAAGCTAGAAATATGAAAAAAGCTCAATATGGTTTGGAAAGACTTTGTGAGGTTGTTAGTAAAAATTGGCATCATCCGGCGGAGAAAATTAAGCAAAATGTGATTTATGATGTTAGGATGTTTATGGGAGAACAAAAACAGTTTGATGATATTACCC
>DMPJ01000033.1 GCA_003456035.1 Planktothrix sp. UBA8402 | reverse complement strand
ATAATTCCAATACCAACGGCAACAGCCAAAACTTTTAGCTAAGGATGTTTGCTGCTCAATCGTTGGATAGATGCGGTATTTGTACGCCTGAAACATTGTTGCTTTCAAAACCATTTAATAAAGTCTAGCATGGTATTGTTAATTTTGTCGGGATTGACCGACCAAAATTAACTTGGGGGAGTCCATGTATCCCACGCTGATTTGGTGGTTATTTTTTTGTTTGGCGAAATTCAGCGTGGGACTTATCGCTCCCCCAAACCCCCTCGTAAGTTAATTTTGATCCCAGAAGTTCCCGTTAGCCACTTGACTCAAGGGACACAATACAGACATGATCATAACGCTCTTGCAGATTACAACCAATTGTTGGCGATCGCAAAATAGGTTAAAAAAATTATGACAGCTTCTCAGGTATCGGAAACTACTACGCCCCGGTTGATCCCCCCGACTGACTCTCAAACCCGGGTCAGTAAGTTTATGAAAGAACTACAGGATCAAATTTGTCAAGGCTTAGAACAGCTTGATGGCATTAGCAAGTTTAAAGAGGACGCTTGGGAACGTCCAGAAGGGGGCGGAGGTCGAACTCGTGTGATCCGCGAGGGTGATGTATTTGAACAGGGGGGAGTCAACTTCTCCGAGGTTTCGGGGGAAACATTGCCCCCGTCGATTCTGGCCCAACGTCCAGAAGCCGCCGGGTATGGATTTTATGCCACCGGAACTTCTATGGTATTGCATCCTCGCAATCCTTATATTCCGACCGTACATCTCAATTATCGCTATTTTGAAGCTGGGCCAGTGTGTTGGTTTGGGGGAGGTATTGATTTAACCCCCTATTATCCCTTTGCTGAAGATGCTCACCATTTCCATCAAACCTTAAAAGAAACTTGCGATCGCCACGATCCACATTATTATCCGGCATTCAAATATTGGTGCGATGAATATTTCTATTTGAAACATCGCCAAGAAACCAGGGGTGTAGGCGGGATCTTTTTCGACTATCAAGATGGACAAAGCCAACTCTATAAAGGCCCTGATCCGAAAGGAACAGCCGCCCTGTATAGTAATGAAGTGGGAATCCCGGCTCCTAAAGATTGGGAATCTTTGTTCAGTTTTGCACAGGACTGTGGATCGGCTTTTCTGCCTGCTTATGGGCCGATTGTAGAACGTAGACGTTCTCAGGACTATGGAGATCGAGAACGGCAGTTCCAATTATATCGCCGGGGTCGATATGTGGAATTCAACTTGGTTTATGATCGAGGAACGATTTTTGGCTTACAAACCAATGGTCGCACAGAGTCGATTCTCATGTCTTTACCGCCTCTGGTACGATGGGAATATGGCTATCAGCCAGAACCTGGAACTCCAGAAGCAGAACTGTATGAGACTTTCTTGAAGCCTCAAGATTGGGCTAACACAGACTACTCCCAACTCGCAGGTCTAAGTTAAACTACAGATCAGATAAGCAACCAAAGCAATATCAAAAATTCCGAGGGGACGGTCAGTGATTCATATCGATCAAAAAGAACATACGACCCAGGATGGCACAAAGGTCATTGTCTTGGCTCCAACAGGACGCCTGGACATCACAACAGCTTGGCAATTCCGCCTCAAGTTGCAGGAATGTATATCTAAATTGAGTCGCCATGTCGTGGTAAATCTAGGTCAAGTGAACTTTATTGATAGTTCAGGTCTGACTTCACTGGTTGCTGGAATGCGAGATGCTGACAAAGTGAAGGGCAGTTTCCGAATTTGTAATGTTCATCCAGAGGCCAAGTTGGTGTTTGAGGTGACTATGATGGATTCTGTATTTGAAATTTTTGAGACGGAAGACGAAGCTCTTGAAGGTGGGGTAAGAGCTAGTTGAAGTCAATATCCTTGGTTCCTCACCCCAAAGGTCGGCTTTCGGTCGTGGAGACGTGCTTAGGTGCGTCTTTAGCATCGGGGGCTGACCGATAAATTTTTGTGCATTGAGTCTAGGTTCCAGGCCACAATGCTACAAAACAATAGGGTTTTTAAAGGAATATTGATTAGAGCTTCAGCTTAGAATAATATTCAGTCCCTTTTAATATTAGCTTGTGAACAACATCCGCACGGTTTCAGATACAAAGCGTACTTTTTATAGTCTACATACTCGCCCTATCAACTCGATCTATCGTCGTGTGGTTGAGGAGTTGATGGTCGAAATGCACTTGCTAAGAGTGAATGTTGATTTTAGCTATGACCCCATTTATGCCTTGGGTGTTGTAACGGCTTTTGATCGCTTCATGCAAGGGTATCATCCCTTAGCTGATCAAGAATCAATTTATCAAGCTTTGATCAAAGCTGAACAAGATGATCCGCAACGGTATCGGGGTGATGCGGAACGCTTAGAAGCATTGGCCAAAAATCTAGCGGTTAAAGATTTAATTGCTAGTTTAAAATCCCCTAATGATGGGGGGTCAGATCAGGAGTTACAGGGGCATTTGCAAGCGATCATCAATAATCCTAAATTCAAATACAGTCGTTTGTTTGCTATTGGTTTATTCACCCTTTTAGAACAGGCTGATCCCAAAGGTATGGAGGACAAGGCGACCAGGGAAGAAATCTTGACTCAATTGGCTCAAGTGTTAAACTTGCCCCAAGACAAACTGCTCAAGGATTTAGATCTCTATCGGAGCAATTTGGAAAAACTGGCCCAAGCTCGGATCATGATGGCAGAAATGACCCAGGCAGAACGCAAGAAACGGGAACAACGAGGCAACCAAGCCGTTGAAACTGCTCAACAGTCTACCTGATATCCTTCCGGTTTTTAGGCCCTTGGAGAGAGTGTGAGACTGATTTGTGCTGAGATTCAAAGCATCTCTTAATCGGGCAAAAACAAATCCCCTGCTGTACCATCAAGGTGAGCGGGGGAGTCTTGACCGGAATAGATTAATTTCGATCTACCGCCTAATTGGTTGTGCGTTCATAGTTTTGGGCATAGGTTTGTAATAAGGCACTAACTTGAGTCAATACGCTATCGCCTGTGGCCTTACCTAGAACAGTTTGATTTTGGGCGACGCGGTTAAGGTTGCGTTCAATAGCAGCTTTGATCTGATTAGAAATCAGTGGTTGTAGTTCTTCTTTCGCCCTTGAACGTTGGAATTGCGCCCCTTCTTCCGTAGTCGCATAAAGGGGAGGCAGACGGTTTAAGGCATAGGCAGCAATATCTCCGACATCTAGGGTTTGGTCGCTATTTTCTTCAATTTCTGCCACCCTAGCGATCGCTTCACTGAGGACTAACTCCTCCATGACATTAATAAATTGTTTGCGGGGTAAAACCACCACTTCACCCGTCAACAAAGCACCCATCAACCGATCCAAAGCCATGTATTCTTCAATGGACAGTTGTGAGGCGGTATTACAAATTCGTCCCACTTCTGCCTCCATCGAGGGGGTCAGATAACCATCTCCTAACGCTTGCTCAACAATCTTTTCAATACTCATAATGCTGTTGCACTTCGCATCATTGTTTTTTTTTAACGACTATGCGCCCCAATATTCCGTGAACTACCTACACCGCCCTAATCGGGTCGGTGTAGGCTTCCGAATTCACAGACCGA
>DMPJ01000163.1 GCA_003456035.1 Planktothrix sp. UBA8402 | reverse complement strand
CTGTAGAAACTAAGCATGGCTAGTCTCTACAGGGGGGGTTATAAAATTAAGGAAATTATTTAATATTATTCTATCCCCCTAATAAATATTCCCAGAAATTTTAATTGATCTTTTCTAATAAAGTCACGGCATAGGCGGCAATTCCTTCTTCTCGACCCACCGGGCCTAATTTTTCGTTAGTGGTGGCTTTGACTCCAATTTGATCGGAATTTAGGTTTAAGGTGGTGGCAAGGCGATCGCAGATTGCGCTAATATGGGGTTTTAATTTAGGACGTTCTGCGACAATTACAGAGTCAATATTTCCGATTTTCCAACCTCGATCTAATATTAGTTGATTCACCTGTTTTAACAGGATTAAACTATCAGCCCCGGCCCATTTTTGATCCGTTGGCGGGAAGTAATGCCCAATATCTCCTAAGCTTAAAGCTCCTAACATGGCATCCATAATGGCATGGGTTAAAACATCGGCATCACTATGTCCTAATAGACCTAATTCATGGTCAATTTTAATTCCTCCTAAAATTAACGCCCGTCCGGTGACTAATTTATGAATATCATAACCATTGCCAATGCGAATATTCATTGAATGTTTTTCCTAATTAAAATCAACACAGTTTTTTATTTTACCATCCCATAGCTGGGGTTGAGTCGGGAAACCCAACCCCGAGTTAGGATGTCATAAATTAAGTAGATGGTAATAATTATTAACCCCTACCTAGAGTGCCGCATCGCAACAACAATTTGATTTGAGGTTAAGAATTAAACTCGCGCAATCTTATTGTTAAAAGTTCTGTGAGGATGAATGATAAGATTGCATGGATTTTACAGAAACTTGATGGGATTGGGAAGCCGCAACACCAAAAAATCCAAATAAAATTAAAAATAAACTGACCACATAACTTAATCCGATGAAGGCGTAAGAATTACCGACACTGTTGAGCAAGTTTTTGACAACTAAGACATTGATTTGTAAGGTTTTCATGATTGTTACCTCAATAGTATTGAACTCAAGAATTGGTGAGATTAAACCCGCAATAAATCCAGCACCCTGTTCACTAAATCCGGTGTTTTAGCATTGTTTGAATGGATGAATCTGTTGGAAAGTGTTGCTTCTAATGCGAACTGATTAAGATGAAACTAGCTTGCTTAGAAGTGGTAAGAACTGCAAATAGGCTTGTTCTGCTGGTCTTTTATAGCTATCTACACTGAGTAAACGCTGTCATATCAGTCACAAGCCCATAATACCACAAATGATGTTTTGTGAACAGTACACTGCGAAGTATTTAAACTGGATTAATTAAAATAGTCTCAGGTTTTGGGGAACAATCCGGTAGGATGGGTGACAAGATCAGAATTTATGTTGAGAGAGTTTTCTTTCTGCTGTCACCAATCCTAATGTTATAAAAAATCGCGAGGGTATGGCTTCAAAAAAGCGGGTTTTTATGTTAATTTTACTCAGTAATTAGAAAGGGTTCAAAATCTGGTATATTCACCCAAGTTCCGGTGGCATTGGATTCCTGGGTTAAGTCCATTAATAGTTGAGAATAAACCCCTTCTTGTAGGGAAGGTGTTAAACTTTTTCCCTGTGCAATTCCGCTAATCCATTCATCAATAACTCGCAGCAAAGGTGCAATCCGACCATCGGGATAAATGCGGGGAAATTCTAATTCTTTAGGAATAGAAATTTCGGTTAAAGGTTGCCCCTTTTGACTTCCCCATAATCGAAATCCATGCACATAATCCTGTTGATTATCACTACCTAAAATTAACGTCCCTTCACTACCATAAACTTCTAGCCAATGTCCCCGTCCTTGGTAGGTGACAGAACTCAAACAAACTTGACAGGGAGTGCCATCATTTAGTTCTAAAATTAGGGTGCAAATATCATCAGCATCAACAGCTTTTAATTGTCCCCCGGCTTCGGGATCTGGACGCCAGGAAATAGAAGTATTCAGTTGTCCACAGAGGCGTTTAATTGAACCAAATAACCAGGAAATATAATCAAAACTATGGGAACCAATTGCGCCTAATATCCCGCCTCCTTTGTCTTTTTGTGCATACCAATTCCAAGGTCGATTCTGATCAGCACGGCTGGAAACTAACCAATCAATTTTAATTAATCTTTTTTCACCTACATAATTTTCAGCTAACAGTTGGGCAAAATGTTGCCACGCGGGAATAAAACGAAATTCAAAATTGATGCTAGTAATACAGTCTTTAGATTTGGCAAGTTGATAGAGATATTTTGCTTCTTGAACTGTTAAGGTTGTGGGTTTTTCTAATAACAGATGTTTTCCGGCATTCAGGGCTTTTTTAGCCATTTCAAAATGTAAAAAAGGAGGTGTGGAAATGGCAACCCCTTGAACTTCGGGTAAGGCGACAATATCATCAATATTATTAAAAGCCTGGGGAATATTATGGCTAGTAGCGATCGCTTTTGCTTTTTCTAAATCTCGATGATAAACCGCAACCACTTGGGTTTTAGGATGGTCTTGAAAGGCAGGAATATGAACTTTTTTACCGAATCCTGTACCGATTATGGCGATGCCAATTTTTGTGTTTGTTGTCATGGTTTCTCCTAATTCAAGAAATTAAAATATTGATCAAATTTTAACACGAATTTGATATAATATGATCAGTTATGAACAGCCGTAAAATGGCTGAAGGATTAGAGATCATGTCTATGGGTTTAGATGTTCGTGATTTGCCCAATTATTCCTTAATTGAAGTGGCAAAATATTTACAACTTCCGACCGGAACCTTGAGGTCTTGGGTCTATGGTCGCTATTATCCCACTCGTCAAGGAAAACAATATTTTGCCCCCTTAATTGAATTGGCTTCTAAAAAACAACTATCTTTTAAT
>DMPJ01000567.1 GCA_003456035.1 Planktothrix sp. UBA8402 | reverse complement strand
GTCTTGCTTATCGGTAAGATGTTCGACCAATTCCTGATAGAGTTCAGTACGGAGTTGGTTGTTACCGCGTAAATCAAGGAAGTTATCGACACAATTAGGATAATTATCTGTATAAATTCCATCAAATGCCGTTTCATATTCCCCCAACTCGCACCAATGATAAAACACCTCCAAATATTCCCGCACATCCTCCACCGTCTGCCACTGGTCACGGGATTTAAACCGACTTTGATAGAATTGAATTGCTTTCTGATGCGCNNACTTGAGATACTCCAAAATTAAGGGCAAAAACGTATAAACTCCCCTGGTTTCCGACGCCAAAAATCCCCGTTTTCCTAACTCCCGCAATTCCTTATCCGTCAACGTTTCCCCAGAAATAGCCGTGGCCGTCACCGCATCAAACCCCCAACGCAACACCACCAAGGACAACAACACCCGTTGTAACTTCTCCGATAAATGGTTAAAACTGGCATCCAACACGGCCACCAACTGCACCGCCTCCTGACGGTGGAATCCCTGTAACCGCCCCATCAACTCCCCGACATCGGCTATTCCTAACGAAGCTAAATCCCCAATAGTCGCCTCTGGGCCGATTTCCCCATTCAGTAACCCCGCCACCAGTCGCAAGGTCAGAGGATGGCCATTCACCTGAGCCACAAAAGCCTCCAATTCCGCCTCTGTCCCTCCAATGTCTAAATTTTGAAGTAATTGTCTTCCTTCCGTTGCTGAAAGTCCTTGTAGGGCTAATTCTGTGGGTTTATCCTGGACTAAATTCGGCACAACTTGGGTCGTCACCAGAATTTCCGTCTGATGACATTTCCCTAACCAGTGTTGCAAGAAATTCTGATAGCCTTCATCCTGAAGCACCGATTCCAGATTATCTAAGACCAGTAAAAACCGTTGTTGTTGCAGACAGTGGATTAAAACCTCGGTAAAACGAGTTTCTTCAATTTCTTTTAACTGGTCTGGAGATAGTTTTCCCAACTGAGTTAAAATCCCCTGGGCAACAATCGAGAAAAGAGGACGTTGGCCTAAATCTAGCCACAATTTATCAACAAAATCCGTTCTGTCCTCAAAGACTTTTGCCGCCAGGGTTGATTTTCCCATCCCAGCAATAGCGACAATTACACCCAATTTATTATTTTCATCGTCTAACCAACCGTTAACAATCGCTAAATCCGCTTCTCGCCCTTGCCAATACATCACCGCCGGAGGTGTGGTATTTAGACTAAAGGAAATCGCTTGAATTTTCGGTTGGTCTCGCTCAAAGAAGCCGATAATCGTCTCTAAGCTTTGTTTTAACTCTTGATTCTGTTGACCAACTTGCTCGAATCCGGCGGTGATTGTCTCTTGTAAAGTTTGTAATTCCTCTGATAACCAACCCCGCAATTCTTGAATTTGTGCCTGAGTTATTCCCAACTGTTGTAAGACGGCATCAAACCCCGATTCCATCTCAGTTCCCAACTTTTTAAACTGTTCTGTATGATCGTTCTGTAACTTTTCAATCTCTGCTAAACCCGCTTGAATCGGTTCTAAATTAGCCGTTTGTTGGGGCTGATCTCGCAAGGTGGCTAAAATTTGCCCCAACAGGGATAACATTAACCCCCCAAAGGCTTTTCCCCCCTGTTCAGCATCCCGTTTTAACACTTCGCGTAGGGCTTTCGGGAATTTCTCGGCTAAGATTTGGGCAACTCCGGTGATGACTTCAGGTGGTAAGGTGATCCCGACTTCAGGGCATAACCAATCTTTTAATAGACTTTCCCAGGCTGCGGGAGTTAAAGGCTGTTGGTTAAAAAAGTCGTCATGGGTTTGAGAAAAAAGGTTAACTAATTCTTCCTCTTGAATCGGATCAATAATATTAATTTCGCCGTTGCGGTTGGCTTCTGCCAATTTGAGCCACTTTTTCGGGGTGGCTTTGGCTAATTTTTTTAAAGGTTTCTCGAAACTGCGATATTGTTCTGAGGTAGCGATGGATTTTAATAATAACCCAACCGCTAATCCGACCGCTTTGGTGAGATCATGGTTAGAGAGAATATCCTCTTGTCCCAGACCCTCAGCAATGGCCCCAAGATCACTTGCAAATATGTTCCCAGCAAGTCCTGTACCAATGGTAATAAGGCATTGCAGTGGGCCAATTCCTTGTAAAGCCGGAATCAGGGGACAAGCAACACCCCCAACCAGTATCGCCCCAAAGGCTGTTAACACACGGACACTGCGTTGACTAACTAAATCGAGAATTCCCACGTTCTCACCCCTGAGCTAGATTGATTTAATTATAAGGGAACAGCCAACCATCAATAATCAACAATCAAAAGTCAACAAAAGTATGGTACTCTAAATGGTTATGGCAATTTATGGATTAATTTGAGATTCAACAACTATGGCTCTCACACAGCAGCGTAAACAAGAAATCATGTCCGAGCACCAAACCCATGAAACCGATACCGGTTCCTGCGAGGTGCAAGTGGCTATGCTGACCGAACGGATTAGCAAACTCAGCGAACACTTAAAAATCAACAAAAAAGATCACGCTTCTCGGCGTGGACTTTTACAAATGATTAGTCGTCGTAAAAGCCTGTTAGGTTTTTTACAACGCCTAGACAAATCACGCTATCAAGCGTTAATTGCTCGTCTGGGTATTCGGGGCTAGAATTTTTCAGAAATGTCAAGCTAACCGAAACCTTGATTCCCTACTGTAAGCTTTCCTCCTGCATTTTCAGACCCATTTTCTCAACCTATGTCCTCTGAACGTCCTCCCGCACGTCCCCCCTTTGAACCGAGGAAAAATCGCAAAAAACCCGATAAAGCGACCTCTAATCCCCCAACAAAGGCGAATTCAGACCTTAAATCGACTAGACCTGATCAGAAAGTCAAGGTAACTCCTAAGTCCCCCCAACCTCAACCCCAAAAAAGCAAAGAAACTAAACGGGGTTATACCCGTGAAGAAACAAAAATTCCAGAGAAAGTCAGCCAACGGATGTTATCTCGGATGGTAGTTTTGGCTGGAATTCCTTTACTGCTAGGTTTAGGAACATTTATTGGTAGTTATTTTATTATTGCCCAAGATTTGTTAGTCCTTCCTAATGCAGCCGTTGTGATTCTAAGTACGGGATTTTTTGGGTTAAGTGTTCTAGGGTTAAGCTATGGAGTTCTGTCAGCATCCTGGGATGAAGAAGCCTTGGGTAGTATTTTAGGTTGGCAGGAATTCAAACTGAATTTAGGGCGAATGCAGGACGGATGGAAAGCTACCAGGCAAAACAAACCGAAAAATTAAGAATTTAAAAGTTTGTGTCCAAAACTGAATTGTTATAGACTAAATTAGCTTTAACGTAGGCTGTATTTTTTGAAACAATTTCAGCTTTTTAAGTTTGATCAATCGATCTAAAACCATAAATGATTATAGTAATGAAAGTCGGCACACCTGAAGCCGAAATTGAACGTTTAGGTGAAGAACTGATCACCGGATGGGGTTTATCGCCAGAAAAAATTGTCGGTAAACACAAAGTTGTGATCGGGTTAGTCGGAGAAACTGCTGAAATTGACCCCTTGCAATTGCGGGAAATCAGTCCTTTTATTGAAGACGTATTACGCGTGGAAAAACCCTATAAACGGGTGAGTCGCGCCTACCGTCAGGGCGAAGCCAGTGAAGTCACTGTCCCCACTCCCGCCGGAGATGTCACCTTTAGCGAACATCATCCCCTGGTTATCGTTGCTGGGCCTTGCTCCGTAGAAAATGAGGAAATGATTGTCGAAACCGCTAAACGAGTTAAAGCTGCTGGTGCTAAATTCCTGCGCGGAGGTGCTTTCAAACCTCGGACATCTCCCTACGCTTTTCAAGGACATGGGGAAAGCGCATTAGGGTTATTAGCTGCGGCCCGGGACGCAACGGGATTAGGTATTATTACGGAGTTAATGGATGCCGAAGACCTGGAAAAATTAGGGGAAGTCGCCGATATTATTCAAATTGGCGCTCGCAATATGCAGAACTTTTCCCTATTGAAAAAAGTGGGAGCCCAAAATAAACCCGTATTACTCAAACGGGGAATGGCGGCTACCATCGAAGAATGGTTAATGGCGGCGGAATATATCCTAGCGGGCGGCAACCCTAACGTGATTTTATGTGAACGGGGAATTCGCACTTTTGATCGTCAATATGCCCGTAATACCTTGGATTTATCCGTATTACCCGTATTGCGATCGCTTACCCACCTACCAATTATGATCGATCCCAGTCATGGCGTCGGTGTGGCGGAATATGTTCCCTCAATGGCGATGGCTGCTATTGCCGCCGGAACAGATTCCTTAATGATTGAAGTCCATCCCAACCCAGCCAAAGCTCTATCTGATGGCCCTCAATCCCTTACCCCAGAACGGTTTGACCGCTTAATGCAAGAACTGTCTGTCATTGGTAAGGCCGTTGGTCGTTGGCCAAAAGAACTGGCTGTCGTCGGTTAATTTTTTGTCAAAAGTTGAAAACTTGACAAGGGCGTTTGTAGCAAACGCCTTTGTTTTTTGCTATTTATATATGATAATGACTGTGGTGAAGTCCCGACAAAAATTATTTCTTCAGGAGTGAACTTGCAAATGTCTAATCTCTATAAAACGGTTTTTTTGGGAACTGCGATCGCATTAACCCTAAATGGGGGTGAACTTTTAGCTCAAGAATTATCCTCGGAATCATCCTTAGAAAATGTTGTTACATCTTCAGTAGAAATGGCTTCTAAAACCATCTTAGAAACATCTGATTCCCACCCAAATCAATTAGCTTTTGAACCTACAGAAATCAATAATTCAGAGAAAATTATTCAACAGCAGCCCCAGACTTTATCGGAAGTTAAAAATAATTTACCTTCAACAAAAGCAGCCGATTTAAGTAATAATTGGATGGAGCGAGTCGAGTGGAATATTGCTCAAAATCCAGATCAATCTTTACCCGTTGCTCAACAAGAAAACAAATCAGAAAAACCCGAAGATCCTCGGAAAGCAGCCGATGCTAATGGTCGTCGTTTAAGTAATAACTATAATTATGTTGGCATTGGAGGTAATATTGGGATTACAGGAGATGGATCGGGTTTAGGGAATGGCGGTTTAATGACCCTCTCAAAAACCGGATTTTCTGAAAATCTTTCCTTACATTCCGGTGGAATTTTGATTGGAAGTGATAGCGCGAGTTTAGTTAATTTAACGGCTGATTTTCCGATCAGAAGTGAAACAAATGCTGTTCGTTTTTCTCCCTTTGTAGGCGCGGGAATTATCTACAAAGATATGTTTAATAGTGACTTTAGCCTGGGCCCTTCAGTTACCGCAGGTATTGATATTCCCATTTCTTACAGTTTCCTAATTACCGGACGTGCTAGTGTCGGATATATTAGAGAAGAAACCGATTTTGGGATTCAAATTGGTTTTAGTTATGTCTATACTAAAGGGTTACTGGGTTTAATTTTTAAGTAATTTTCCCAAATATATGCGGTTTATTAATGGGAATATTCTGACAATTATTGCCACAATATTCCCATTCGTAATTCGTAATTCCCTATTCCCTATCTTGATTTTTTTGGATTAACGCATCAGATTGTTGTACCATAGTTTTCAATAGTTGATTTAGTAATACCAAATTCTCAGAAGACAGGGGAGTCATAGCCAGGCGAATATCAAGCTCACTCAGTTTATTTTCCAGTTGCTGTGTTAGTCGTAAAGCGTCTAAACTCAACTTAGATAACTGTTGTTTTTGATAAAACTTTAGAGCAGCACCGCGTAAAACCTGTAGGTTAGCTTCTTCCCCCAAGGTTGCTGGATTAATTCTTAAACGCAGTAACAAATGGGTATTCTGATAAAGCCTTTCAATTTCAACCTGTTGGGGCTTATCAACGGGAATTAAGGGCATTTCTACTAATAGTTTCAACTCATTAATAACTCCTTGAAATTGTTGATCATCTAACCCAGTAACAACCGATTGTAAAACGCCATCCTGACTCCACAAAATTCGGCATAAATTAGCCTTTTGACGTTCAAAATAAAGCCGTCCAATACCACCAATTAAAACCCGTCCTAAAAGTTCTTGTAATAAATCATGGGGTGGTAATGTTGCCAGAATTTCCACTGGACTTTCTAAATAAGTTATTTTTACCTCTAAAACCGATAGTGGTTTTAAATAATTCGGAGGCGTTGATTCTACAACTTCCGGTGAAGATTTTTCAACTCTTGAAGTCAACAAATTTGAATTCACAGGAGCTAAATAAATCACAGCTTCTGTTCCCTGGACTTTTTGAGATCTAACAGGAGGAGAGATTTCAGAACTTAAAACAGGAGTTGGTAAGGAGTTTTTCTGTTCAGAAAATCCGGTTTTTTCTTCAATATCTGTAGTCAAAGATTCACTAGCTTTAGCCTGTTGTGTATAATAGAGATAGGCAGAAAAAATAGAACGTTGCTCCTCAGAAGAAATCACCTGACTAATGATAGAGCAATTCATATAAGATACGATCTTCTGCACATATTCTAATGCTGATTCATCTTCCGAATCAACAACACCCAAATATAAATGATTATCTTTGAGGCACAGAGGCAAAATTTGGTAATGCAAGCAAACTTCTAGTGGTAAGATACTATCAATTAAGGCAAAAATTTGCTGCGCTTCCAACGTAACTGTTCCAGTTGTTTCAGATTTAGCTAACATTTTTTATATTAGTGTCTTAGTCCAATATTCTTAGTTTTCGAGCTAAGTCAGTATGAATTAGCTGCACGTTTAAAAGGCACTCGGACGGAAATTCCATATCTGCAACCGTTGAGGAATGAAGACAAGGGGATGAGTAATGGTTATCTAATAAGTTTAGTTTAACAGCCTTTGCGGAAATCATCTATAAAATGCAAGTGGAAATTGCCCAACTCCCGGAGGAGGAAATTGGCGATCGCAATTTGAAGCCCTACAGGTTATGATCATGGATAATACTATGTTTGATCAAGGCGATCGCCAATCGGGAAAATTCCAAGCCCTGATTTCCTATCTTGAATCGAGTTAGTTTTTAGAAACCTGGTTTCTGATTTTCCCGTTATTTTAAACCACAATTTTCAAATTTCCCCAAATTTTACAAATATTAAACTTTGGGTAGGACAGCGAGAACAACACTAGAAACAATAATGGTTAATCAACCCATTAAAATAAATAAAAATATTGCCATGGTTAGAGGAGAACGTTTTCAA
This sequence comes from Planktothrix sp. UBA8402, assembly GCA_003456035.1. Lineage (GTDB taxonomy): Bacteria > Cyanobacteriota > Cyanobacteriia > Cyanobacteriales > Microcoleaceae > Planktothrix. Next base: position 622 of record DMPJ01000567.1, on the reverse strand, counting down.
AAACAGTGGACAGCAGTTATTTTCGGGACAACTATACTGGTCGGGGGAGTGACAAAACAGACCCCAGCCCTATCGGTTCAGCCCCAGAATCCTATTCCCCTGGCTCCATCCCCAATTAAATTATTAACCCCTAACACTCCCAAATTTGCCACTTCTAATTTATTCCCTCCACCAAATAACCGATTTATTCAACCAATTGAAACCAATTTGAAAGTGGTGATTAAATTAAATCAACGTCGTGTTTATATCTATCAAAATCAACAACTAAGCAGCAGTTACCCTATCGCCGTCGGTCGAGAAGGTTGGGAAACTCCCGTCGGTGAATATCAAGTTATCGAAATGATTTCCCAGCCCACTTGGGAACATCCCCTCACCGGAGATATTATTCCTCCAGGGCCAGATAATCCTTTAGGAGAGCGTTGGATTGGCTTTTGGACAGACGGAAAAAACTATATTGGCTTCCATGGCACTCCTAATACCGAAACCGTTGGACAAGCCGCATCGCACGGTTGTATTCGGATGTTTAATCAAGATGTTCTGACTCTATTTAAGATAGTAAAAATCGGAACTCCTGTAATAGTAGAACCTTAAACACGGATTTAACGGATGACGCTGATTTCAC
>DMPJ01000044.1 GCA_003456035.1 Planktothrix sp. UBA8402 | reverse complement strand
GATAAATGTTCAATTAATACTGGAATTAAAATTTGAGAACTGAGAAAATTGCCATTTTGATCCACCGCAGCAATGCGATCGCTATCCCCATCAAACACAAACCCAATAGCTAAACCACCGTTATTACCGCGATGGGATTCTAATTGTTCAAACAATTTAGGAATATAACGAGGTAAAGGTTCCGGCGCGCCACCGCCAAAATAAGGATCACGATTCGTATTAATTTCGTGAATATTATCTCCCAATAATTGAGTTAATCCTCCGGTCGCCGCCCCGTGCATCACATCAGCAAAAACCGTTAATTTTCCTTGATTAATTGCCTCTTGAATTGCCCCAATATCTACTTTAGAACGCAGGGTTTCGCAATAAATCGGCCAAGGATTAAACAGTTCTAAAGTTCCGGGAGTTGTGTCAAAAATTGGTGGTTGATCTAATAAGGCTTCAATTTGTTGGGTAATTTCTGGCCCCACAGAACCGCCAAAAGCACCTTTTACTTTTAAACCCAAATATTTACCTGGGTTATGACTAGCAGTTAAAACAATAGCTCCTAAAGCCTGTTGTTGATGGGCGATTAACGAAAACGCCGGGGTCGGAGCATAAGTTTCACTTAGTTTGACATCAAAGCCAGCAGCTTGTATGGCGAGCGCCGCACATCGGGCAAACTCCTCGGCTAAAAAGCGCCGATCATGTCCCACAATAATAGTCCGGCTCCCGGTGCTTTTTCCGTAGGTTTGATAGAGAATCTGGGCGGCAATAGGGGCGACTAAAGCCACTCGTTCAAAAGTGAAGTCCGCAGCAATAACGCCCCGCCAGCCATCGGTTCCAAACTTAATCGGTTGAGTCATGATCAATTTTTAAAGTTAGTGAACTAAGAACCGAGAAACGAGCGCAAACAATCGTTGATCACCAGAAAACAGTAATCCGTGAAATCCTCTTAATCCGTATAATCCTTGTTAAAAAAATGCAGGTTGGTGGCGAATCAAATTCAGGAATTCTTCACGGGTTTTCTGTTCATCTTGGAATACACCAACCATAGCGCTAGTTACTGTCCAAGACCCGGGTTTTTGCACCCCTCGCATCGCCATACACATATGGGTTGCTTCCATGACAACGGCAACCCCTTGGGGTTCCAGGACGGTTTGAATGGATTCGGCAATTTGGCGAGTTAGACGTTCTTGAACTTGTAAGCGACGGCTGTACATTTCCACAATTCGAGCTAGTTTGCTTAAACCAATTACTTTTTGATTAGGAATATAGGCAACGTGCGCCCGACCCATGAAGGGTAACATATGGTGTTCGCACATACTGAAAAAAGTGATATCGCGTACCAGCACCATTTCTTCATGGCCTTCATCAAAAATAGCCCCATTCACCAATTCTTCCAGGGATTGATTATAGCCACTGGTTAAAAAGCGCATGGCTTCAGCTACCCGTTTTGGTGTTTTGAGTAACCCTTCCCGTTCGGGGTCTTCACCCACCCCTAAAAGCATGGTGCGAACCGCCCCCATCATTTCTTCATCACTCACCTGGTGTGCAGGTTGGGAGGGTGTGCTTTGACTATAGGATAAAGTGCGATCTGGTCGAATCGAAAACCCAGTGGTGTCGTCATTTTTGAGGCCATTGGTGTTGGATGAGATAGTCATGGTGTATCTTGAATCAAGGTTTAGAAACAACAAAGTTAAACGGTTTTAAAATCGATATTGAAAAAGATTCAAAACCTGCCGACATTGGGCATTAGAACTAATTCTTCAATCACAGCAACTTTTGGTAATAATGCGACATGGAGAACTGACTCGGCTACAATTTCCGGTGTTAGCATTGCCGAGCGATCAAAGTCAGCTTGAACCGTTTCGCTATCCCAGATGGGAGTATTCACAGAACCAGGACAGAGGGCTGTCACCCGAATTCCATGATCTCGTTCTTCCATAGCCAAGGTTTTAGATAGGGCCATCAAACCAAATTTACTCACGCAGTAGACGCCCCAGTTGGGGAAAGCCTGTAGGCCAGCAATGGAGACAACATTAATAATCGTTCCACTTCCTTGATCCCGCATCCCTGGCAAAACTCCTTTGATACACTGGAATACGCTGGTTAAGTTTAAGTCGATCACCCGTTGCCAATCTGCTAGGGATGTATCAATTAAGTCTCCGGTGTATCCCATTCCGGCATTATTTACCAGGATGTTAACTGGGCCAAAAGCAGCCACAATACTATCAATTTGGGCATGGACTTGTTCAACTTTCGCCAAGTCCAGGGGAAAGGCTTTGGCTTCCACTCCCAAGTTGTGGGCTTCTTCGGCTACAGCCTCTAAGCGATCCTTTTGGCGACTGACCAATGCAATATCAATCCCGGCTTTGGCAAAGGCCAGGGCCGTTGCCCGACCAATTCCGCTACTAGCTCCTGTGATCAAGGCTCTTTTTTGCATGGGAGAAGTCATCTTTTAAGTGGTCGGCCATGGGACTAAAACTGATGTCACAAATCTATAAACGGCCTAATCTGAGAAATGTGTAAAGATTTGTTACCATCATCAGTATATCAGTGAACTCGGTTTTCCGGCGGCGGTTTTGAAGATTAACGGCAACTGAGTCTACCTTTTAAACATGGACTTCTGAAAAAACTCCAATATTTCTAAATTTCTGATAGCGCATTTCTCGGCGCTCGCTGGATGTTAAAGCCTGAAGTTCCCCTAAAGATTTGATTAGAGCATTTTTGAGCAATTCTGCTGCTTTCAAGGGGTTGCTATGGGCACCTCCCTCGGGTTCGGGTACAACTTGATCGATAATACCTAATTGTTTTAGGTCTTTTGAGGTAATTTTCAAAGCCTGGGCTGCTTGGGGTGCTTGACCCGCATCTTTCCACAAAATGGCGGCGCAGGCTTCGGGGGTGGCTACGGTATAAACCGAATGTTCTAACATTAGCAGTTTTTCACCCACACCAATTCCTAATGCTCCACCGGAACCGCCCTCACCAATAACAGTACAGATAATCGGAACCTCTAAATCAAACATTTCTCGGAGGTTATAGGCGATCGCTTCTCCTTGGCCTAATTTTTCGGCATCCACTCCCGCCCAAGCCCCAGGAGTATCAATAAAGGTTATAATCGGCATCCCAAATCGGTTAGCGTGTTCCATCAGGCGCATGGCTTTCCGATAACCTCCGGGGGCGGCCATGCCGAAATTGCGAGCGACATTATCTTTGGTATCCCGTCCTTTCTGATGACCGAGGATAACTACGGGTTGTCCCCCTAAACGAGCCACACCACCCACTAAAGCCGGATCATCATAGCCCCGGCGATCGCCATGAAGTTCCATCCATTCATCGGTGATCGCTTGAATATAATCTAGGGTACTGGGGCGACGGGGATGGCGAGCCAGTTGCAGCCGTTGTAAGGGAGATAAACCACTGAAAATTTCTTGTCGCAATTGGCCCGCGCGAGCTTCGAGTTGTAGGATTTCCTCGGACACATCCACACCATTTTCATTCGCTAACTGACGAATCTGGTCAATTCGGCTTTCTAGTTCAACTAGAGGCTTTTCAAAGTCAAGGAGAATCGGTTTTCGATTAGAATTAGCCACACTCAAAATTACTGTTACACAGGATGAATATTATTTTTATTATTTTACCGGAAAATGATGGCTGTTTCACCCCAGAAACTCAAAAACACCTTAACAAGCAATGTCAATGACACTTTTGCACAGCTTTGAGTAAGTCAAATCACTTATGATGTTGAGCCTCGACATCAACGGAGGAGAAGTAGATAATTAAATATAATAAAAATCTACTTTTTGTTGATAATAGGATTATTTAAACGATCTAAAAATAATCGAGATTTCTTTGCTAACTTAGTTCCAATATCTGTTGCTTCCTTTTCGTGTGTTTCAGGATTAGGAACATTAATAATACTTACATGGTCAGGTTTATCCTGAATCGCATCTAACCCCAATTCTCTAACATCCCTAACAGTAAAACGAATTACCCCCCAACATTTAGACAATCTATTATAAGATTGTTCAGGTTCAAGTGCAGCAGATAAAGCCTCCTCATAGTTTCCTCTCTTTATCCGTAAAATAAACGCTTCTGCATCAACTGCTTTATCAGGGTCAATCCATTTTTTTTTAGTAATAGCTCGATATAATATCGTGTCATCAGATAATTTATCCACAGATGCTTATACACTAAATAATTGGTTGATTAGTAGATAGCCACAGAAGAAGCTGAGAGATTTTCTCTAAAGAAGGATTCTTAATTAACTCGCTGTCATCACCTTTTCTGTAGTAAACTGACTCTTGAAAATCACAATTAACAGGAATTTTAACCCGAATTTCTTTGTCAAAATCTTGATTCTTCCAAATCAAGTTAACTCCTCCTCGACTTTCTAAAGAAGAAAAACCGCGAGGAAAAGATCGACCTAATAATTCAGATAAATCGCTTAATTGTTTCACTGATTTTGAAACTGCATAATCTGAGGGATTTAATATCTCATCCTCCTCTTCCTCATCTAAATCAGGGTCTATTTCTGTTAACTCTAAAAGACGGTTTAAGGTAATCATAAAATCATCAGGATTAGTTAATGACTTTTTAAGTAAAAAACCTGGAAATTTTGGCTTTTCACCAGGAAAAATACTTGATAAAGCCTTGCTAAAATCTTGGCGATTTAAGACCCTGATTTCGCTAGAATTAGACATTTTAGGAAATACTATTTCTTTAACTGATAGCTGCTGAGAATCATAATCATAAATCTCTGTGATAGTATTGATATTTTCATAGTTGATAGTCATAGTAATTATTCCTCCTAATTTAATAAACAATCATTAACTAATGAAATATAGCTATTCACATCGTCAGACCAAAGAGATACCCTTTCTTTAAGAGGTTTTAACTTATCCTCTGAGTTATGAACTAGGATAAAGTCTCGATGAATACTACCAGCAAATAGAATCCCTAGATTTTTTTCAGTTGCTTTTTGATCATCATAAATTAAAACGGGTTCGATAGAAACATTGATCTGATAATCCTCAAAGGAATAGATTAAAGTGGCTGATAATGATGGTTTTTTGTTTAAGAAGTTTTTCCAGTCTCCGGGTCTTAATAAATAATCAGATATATAATTGTCTAATTCTTCTTGAGATTGAAACTCAATATGACCCATTGAATTAATTTCCATCGCAGAATAATTAAGATCGGGAAAAACTTCTAAATATCTTAGGGCTAAATCTTGAAGAAGCACCTGATTCTGGGAATACTCCCCTTCTATTGATTGTTTAAAAGATATTTGATCAGGTTGAATAAAAATCGTTACGCCGTTTTTATAAACGACTTGAGAAATGATATCCGTAGTAAAAACAGGAGAAGTAACCACCCAATCTGCATCAACAATTTTATTAATTCTAAAAAAATCACGAGTTAGCAAACTAGGATTATGATTCTTAGCCCTAATAACAAATGCTAATTGAGTGATTTGTACCTTCGGGATCATAATGGACACAAAGATAAACAAACATAGATGATGGTTTGATTATAGCATTTTTATTTATCCTTGGCATTTAATGAAAATAAATTGATCAATATCAGTCTTTGTCCCATACTGCCAAGGGCGATTACTATGGTAATTTCTTGACAGTTTATAGCGATAAGTGGCTTTAACTAATTTTGACTAACTTCATCCAAAATTTGCATCTTTTTTACCATAATACTGGCAAAAGTCAAGTCAATTTAATAAATCTATACAATTTTCTTAATTATCTTTACATTTCTTGATAATTTTTGGATAGATATTGGTTTCATAATCGGCTATATTGCTTGGATACATGATCAAATCCTGAATAACTATGGACTGTCACAAGTGTTCCCGCCAATGTTCCAGTCATTCTCCGCGTTTTTTTGACAAATTCTTGAGATATTTTCTCAAGAAGCCACCGGAAACCGTGATTGAACCCCACAAAATCCCCAGAATTGCCCTGGTGGGAATGCCGAATGTCGGTAAAAGCGTAGTTTTTAACGGGTTAACGGGGACGTATGTTACCGTGTCCAACTACCCAGGGACAACAGTAGAAATCTCCCGGGGGGAAATGAAAATCGGTAATACTCCGATTACGGTTGTTGATACCCCGGGAATGTATTCCTTGATTCCGATTACCGAAGAAGAAAAAGTCTCCAGAGATTTATTAATGAGCGAATGGTTTGATTTAGTTGTTCATGTTGTTGATGCTAAAAATTTGAGTCGAATGTTACCTCTAACATTTCAACTCATAGAAACAGGTTTACCCGTTTTACTAGCTATCAATATGATGGATGAAGCCAGACAATTAGGGTTAGCCATTCAAACTGAAGATTTAGAAACTCAATTAGGCATTCCCATTGTCACAATGGCAGCCGCTTTAAACCAAGGATTACGCTGGTTGAAAGAAAGGATTATAAACCATGTTGAGTCCAGTGATTTATCCGCAACCCATCGAGAACGCCATTTCCAAAATCGAGTCTCTATTCTCTGAAGATTCTCTCCCGAACTGGGTGGATAATTATACAATTTCCCGTCGCAGTTTAGCCTTAATGATTTTGCAAAAAGATCCCCATCTTTGGCAATTACTTCAACAGGATCAAACCCGATATCAAGAAGTAGAAATTATTCTGGCAACTACCCAAAATCAATTAGAAGAATCTCTTTGCTCGGCTATTGCCCAGACTCGTCACCAACAGGCTAGGAACCTGGAAAAAGTGGTGCTGACTGAACCAGATCAGGAAAAAACTTTATTCACAGAAAAACTGCATCAAATCACGGTTAATCCCCTAACTGGATTTCCCATATTACTGATTATTCTATACTATGGGGTCTATAAATTTGTAGGAGAATTTGGGGCAGGAACCTTAGTTGATTTGATTGAAACTTTCTTTGAGGAACAGATTAATCCCGTTGTTAATCAGGTGACAGCTTTAATTTTTCCTTGGCAACCTTTACAGGATTTAATTGCCAATGACTATGGAATTATTACCTTGGGAATTCGCTATGCAACTGCTATTGTTTTACCCATTGTTGCCACCTTCTTTTTAATGTTTTCTCTCCTAGAAGATAGTGGTTACTTACCCAGATTGTCCTTAATGTTAGATCGGGTATTCAAATCAATTGGATTATCAGGAAGGTCTGTAATTCCGATTGTTTTAGGGTTTGGTTGTGATACGATGGCAACCATGGTAACCCGCACTTTAGAGACCCGTCGAGAAAGATTAATTGCGATTTTTTTACTCTCTTTAGCGATTCCTTGTGCGGCACAATGGGGGTTAATTGTCGGGTTATTATCGCAAAAACCAACAGCATTAATCGCTTGGGCAGTATTTTTAATCGCTATTTTCTTGGGAATGGGATTTCTAACCTCAAAAATTATCCCTGGAAAACCGGCGGGATTTTATATGGAAATTCCACCTTTAAGAATTCCTAAATTCAGGAATATTATCATTAAAACCTGGGTGCGAATGAAATGGTATTTTTATGAAATTTTACCTCTGTTTATTTGGGCATCGGTGTTTATTTGGTTCGGAAAATTAACGGGTTTATTTGATATCCTAATTCGAGGTTTAGAACCAATTAGTTTAGCTTTAGGACTTCCCAAAGAAGCAGCCCCTGTTTTCTTATATGGGTTTTTCCGACGAGATTATGGGGCTGCGGGGTTATTTGATATGCAGCAACAGGGGATTTTTAATGGAAATCAGTTGTTTATTGCGGCGATTGTTTTGACGTTGTTTTTACCTTGTATTGCCCAATTACAAATGATGTTTAAAGAGCAAGGAAAGTTAATTACGGTATTAATGACTTCCTTTATCTTTCCCTTTGCCTTTTTAGTTGGGTACTGTACAAATTTAGCTTTAAATACTTTAGGAGTGAGTTTCTAAAATGATCTCATTATCATCGGTAAAAACTGGAAAAAAAGGCATAGTTTCTGGATTAAGAACTATTGATCCTAGCCTGATTAATAAATTAATGNNTATGCCTGGAATTGAGATTCAATTAGAGCAGAAATTTCCTTCCTATATTATTAAAATAGGTAGGACTCGTGCCACCCTAGATCAAGAAACAGCAAGACAAATTTATATTCAGTAGAGATGTTCTGCTTAATCCCAATTCCCAATTCCCAATT
>DMPJ01000428.1:10196-17661 GCA_003456035.1 Planktothrix sp. UBA8402 | reverse complement strand
AAGCCAATCAGCTTAATTTGAGTCAGGAAGTGAGCGATCGCATTTTAAATCGATTTCTCAATTCTTAATAAATGGATCTTCAGGGCGGGTCTATCCCGTCCTTGACTTATTTATTGTTAATGAAAAAGTGAGGCGATAGTTTTATGAAAAGCTCAGTTACAGATTTATTAGGAAATACTTTAACAATTGCCGTCAATCAAACTGCGATCGCAGCTATTACAGGATATCAAAAATATCTCTCTCCCCGTAAAGGTTTTTCTTGTGCTTATCGAGTCTTACATGATAGCGATTCTTGTTCGCAACATATCAAAAGATTGATTGCAAAATATGGTATAATTGATGCAATTCCTTTAGCTCGTAAACGATTAAAAGCTTGTAAAAACGCTTATATAATTCTCAAAAGTGAAACAGAAGAAGAACGGCGGCGACGTCAAAGTCGAACCAGTTGTCAGCCCGGTTGTGATTGCAAACCTGATCTAGAAGATTGCTGTACAGGATGTGCGCCCGGTTGTGATTGCTCTGATTGTGATGTGGGCGATTGTGGTTAGTTTAAAATTGGGGTCGTTTACATTAGCACAGAAACCTGGTTTCTGAACAATAAATTTTGATTTCATCCCAGAAATAATAGTCAGAAACCAGGTTTCTTGGTTTGTGTGCGTCAGCGATTAGTTATCTCCTATTATGTCCGCTTAATTCAATAAAATTCCCGTAGGGGCGGGCTCGACAAAATCTCAAATACTCGTCAGAGATTTAACTAAACCCGCCCCGACCGCTATGGGATCATCTCTAAAAACTTTAGTCAGTTTTAACTTAATTCAATGCAATTCCCGTAGGGACGGGTTCGCAAATATCTCGAATACCCGTCAGAGATTTAACTAAACCCGCCCCTAAAGTTTTTAGTTGGTTAATTTTTTAACCTAATTTTAATAGGTTAAAGATTAGAGGATGAATTTTAATTTAAGGTGGTTTTTTTTCTTGATTAAATCAAATTATTTGAGATAGCCTAGATGGATGGTGCGTGCGCTGCGATGGAGCACCCTACAATTAGCGATTGTAACCACCGTTAGAATTGGGTTGGGGATAGGGTTGATTGTTACGATTATAACGATCATAGCGATCGCTCCCATTATAAGTTCCTGAATTATACCGACCATTATAATTCCCGTTGGTATCACCCCGTTTCCAGGCTTCATATTCTCGATCTAAACTCTGATCTAAATTACTATGAGAATCTCGAATGATTTTGGCTTTTTGGGCTGCGGATAAATTATTATATTGCGGTTTTTTCACCTCTTGTCGCATTTGTTGTTCTAACTCTGCATGGCGACGTTGACGATATTGATCAAATGACTCTTGACTATTGCGATCATTGCGATTGTTGCGATTGTTGTTATTATAACGGTCATTATTATTATAACGACCATTATTGTTATTAGATTGCTGTTTTTTCCAGGTGTCATATTCCTGATCTAAACTTTTATCCAAGGTATTATGAGAATCTCGAATCATTTTAGCTTTTTGGGCTGGGGATAAATTGTTATATTGAGGTTTTTTTACCTCCTCGCGCATTTGTTGTTCTAATTGTGCATGACGCTGTTGACGATATTGGTCAAAATTATTTTGAGCCAGAATTAAATCTTGAGATGGTTGTCTTGCGGAATCTGTATTAGTCCGGTTATTGGGCATCACAGCATGGGCTGGGAGCATGGAACTGGCTAATAATACTAATGTTGCTAAGGTTAATGTGGTTTTCATAGGTTAACTCAACTTAATAAAATTGTGAATTGCTTTGTTTATTCTACGTTTTTTTTAGACAATTTGCATCATCCCCAGAGATGATTTTAAAGGTCTTGATAATAATTCTTAGGCTATTTGGGGTAGATTGGAGTTAGAAGTTTTCCCAACTCTTTACTTATTATTATAGTCGAGGAAAATCCCAGAAGGTTCCCTAGGGATAACTAATTTAAGTTGTACCGCACAGGCTTTTAATTCCGGTTGGTGGGAGTCGGGACAGGCGTGGGGATGGGTTAAATTATTGGCTTCTGCATCTGCTGCCCATAATGCCCCCCAGTGCATCGGGACAAATACGGTTCCGGGGGCAATAAAGGCGGTGACTTTGGCTGGAAATTGACAACTTCCCCGTCGAGAACGCACTTCCACAATATCGCCATTTTCGATCCCCAAATTGGCTGCGTCTTGGGGATGAATTTCAATAAATGGGTCGGGGTGCATTTGTTTGGTTTTGTCGGTTCTCCCGGTGCGGGTAAGGGTGTGCCAGTGACCATATAGACGACCCGTTGTTAACACATAGGGATAATCAGGATCGCTGGGTTCGGCTAACCCTTGGGAATGATAGGGGCCAAAAATTGCCCGACCGTCGGGGGTGGCAAAATAATTATCGGTGTAGAGGCGTTTGGAAGAAATACTAGAATCAACTTCTCCTTCTGGACAAGGCCATTGGGTCGGCCCCTGTTGTTGCAAACGCTCATGGCTTAACCCAGACTGATCACAGGGACGACCTTGGGTAAGTTGGACAAATTCGGCATAGACATCCGCCGAGGTTTGGAAGGCAAATTGTTCCTTAAACCCTAACCTTCGCCCGACTTCGGCAAAAATCTCCCAGTCATGTCGGGCTTCTCCTAAAGGGGTATCAAACCCTGGACAGTAGGTGACGCGGCGTTCGGAGTTGGTCATGACTCCGGTTTTTTCACTCCATTGGGTAGCGGGGAGTAAAATATGGGCGTAGGGGGCGGTTTCCGTGGGATAGTAGGCTTCTTGGTAGACGGTAAATGGGGATTTTAAGAGGGCGGCTTTGGTGCGTTTCAGGTCTGGCATACTTACGGCGGGGTTGGTGGCGACGATCCAGAGAAACTGGACTTGATCCTGTTCTAAACCGATAATCATATCCCAAACGGTGCGTCCGATGTTGGGGGAAATTTGACCTTGGGGAATACCCCAAAACTGTTCAACTTCGGCCCGATGTTGGGGGTTAGTAACAGATCGATAGCCGGGTAATAGATGGGCCAGTCCTCCGGCTTCCCGTCCGCCCATGGCGTTAGGTTGTCCGGTGAGGGAAAAGGGGCCAGAACCGGGTTTACCAATTTGACCTGTCATTAGGTGTAAATTAATTAGCGATCGCACTTTTGCCGTGCCCTCGGAGGATTGATTTAATCCCATTGACCATAGGGATAAAATGTGTTTAGATTGTTGCCAATAATGAGCGCAGGTTTCTAATTTTTCAATAGTAATTCCACAACGTTCGGCAACAATTTCGGGAGGATAGGATTGTAAAAGTTGAGCATATTGTTGAAAGTTATTCGTACATTTATCAATAAAAATTTGATCAATATTTCCCGATTTTAATAATAAATAACCAATGCCATTAAATAAATCAATATCGGTTCCGGGACGCAGGGGTAAATATAGGTCGGCGGCTTCGGCGGTTTGGGTATATCTAGGGTCAGCAACAATTAGTTTAACTTCAGGATTTTTTTTATGATATTTTGCCAAACGATTAAATATAATCGGATGACATTCGGCGGTATTACTACCAACAATAAAGGCACAATCAGTTAATTCTAAATCATCATAACAACAGGGCGGCCCATCAGCACCGAAACTCTGAATATAACCAGAAACGGCGGATGACATACATAAACGAGAGTTTGCATCAAAATTATTGGTTCCTAAACAACCTTTAAATAGTTTTTGAGCTAGATAATAATCTTCGGTAACACACTGACCAGAACCGTACATACATAGGGCATCGGAACCATATTGATGACGAACGGTTTTGATCCGATCCCCGATCAGAGTTAGGGCTTCTTCCCAACTCCCTGGGCGGAAGGGTTGATCTAGGGTTTCTCGAATCATTGGGTGTAAAAGGCGATCGCGGCGAATGGATTCGGTGACGGTAGCTCCTTTAACACAGACCATTCCCAGACTAGAAGGATGTTGGCGATCGCCTCTCACCTTCCAAATCGGGTTTCCGTGTTCATCTCGTTTAATATCTTGATCAGCCGTTGCTGTGGATAGAATTTCTAAACCACAACCGACACCACAATAAGGACAAAGTGTTTTAATTGATTTCATTATTTTATTCTTTGATAAAAAAAATCAAATAGAATTGCTATATATTTCCTATTAATTGTCAGAAATTGGGAATTAATCATTATCCCAATTCCTGACAATTAATAGCCTATGGAACAGGTTTTAAATCCAATGTTCCTACGGGAGTAAATGTTACCTCAAATTGCGTATATGGAGTTTGGGTAACATCCGACTTAACTAACTTAGGCAGAGGGGTATTATTCAGGTTTTCAGTAGCATCGGGAGATTTAGCTTCATAACTCAAAATCTCTCCCTTTTGACTCACTTTAACTAAATAAACAGAAACTGCGGTCACTGGAGTGTCTGTCCAAGCCTCATTAATGTTAGTAAAAACATCTTGATTTAACTTTTCTAAATCCGCCGCACTAGGGGTTTTTGCCGTCGTACTACTAGGGGCTGTAGCCACAGAAGCAGGAGAGGACGTTGTTGTCGGTGATGTTGTCGGTGATGTTGCTGTTGTAGCAGGGGAAGGAGAAGCAGAAACAGAAGGAGAAGCAGAAGCAGAAGCAGAAACAGAAGGAGAAGCAGAGGCTAAACTCTCTGGGTTTGGGGAGGTGGTAGCAACGGGAGAGGGAGAAACCGTTGGAGATGCCATTTTTGTCGGCGCGATCGCCGTTGTTGTTGTCGTCGTTGTGGTAGATGCAACGCTATTGGGACTGGGAGAAGTCGTCGCCATTGCATCAGGAGAGGCGGTTGGCGTGGCTCCCAGAGAGGCTGAGGGACTGACAGAGGGACTAACAGAGGGACTGACAGACGGTGATCCGGTAGCCGTGGGAGTAGGGGCTAGGGTGGGAGAGGCTATAGTTACCGGAGTCGTGGTTTCCACAACCGGGGTAGTTGCTGTTTCTACCGTCGTCGCCGAGGAAGACTCTGGGGTTTGTGCCTCTTGATTGGCGGTGGTAGAATTGACAACTAATGATCCGATTAAGGTGGCCAGAATTACTCCCCATAGAGCAAATAACACCTTAGTTTTCATTTCAGGTGACATTTCTTCTGTGGTCGTTTCAGGCGACTCGGGGTCAACCGAATGGGTTAACTCGGGCTCAGAAGGTTGAGCATAAGGATTTTCACTAGGGTTAGGTTTATCGGGTTGCATATTCAGCACCTCTATGGCTATAGGACTAGAACTGGGTGCTATTGTAGTGCTTTGTGCTGATCCCGTGTCAGTGATTGTATCTTCAGTTGTGTCTTGATCTTCTTCATGGTGAGCAAAGCGCCGGAATAGGAAATCTAGGGCATAGTTGCGTAATTCATAATATCGGGGATCTTCGGTGATTTTGGCGCGGTTGCGGGGACGGGAGAAGGGAATATCGAGGATCTCGCCAATTTGGGCCGCCGGGCCATTGGTCATCATTACCAAACGATCCGCTAAAAACAAAGCTTCATCAATATCATGGGTAATCATTAACACAGTAATCCGATGATCTTGCCAAATATTCAGAAGTTCTTCCTGTAATTCTTCCCGGGTGATGGGGTCTAAGGCGCCAAAGGGTTCGTCTAAAATTAGCATTTGGGGACGGGTAGCTAAAGCTCTAGCGATGGAAACCCGTTGTTTCATTCCTCCTGAGAGTTGAGCGGGTTTTTTATTCGCCGCTTCCGATAACCCAACTAACTCTAAATTTTCGTTAACAATTTCTATTTGTTCGGCCGCCGATTTGTCAGGATATACTGACTCAACTCCTAACTGAATATTTTCTTTAGCGGTCAACCAAGGTAACAGGGAATAGTTTTGAAATACTACCATCCTTTCTGGCCCTGGTTCGGTGATGGTTTGTCCTTTAACTGATACTATCCCGGTTGTGGGTTGATTAAACCCCGCCACCATATTTAAGAGGGTAGATTTTCCACAACCTGAGTGACCAATAATGCAGATAAATTCCCCTTCTTGGACTTGAAGATTAACATTTTCAAGTACAACATATTCACCTTTTGCTGTGTTATAGACTTTGGAAACTTGATCAATTACCAAAAAAGCATCGGATTTTGAGGGAGAGGTTGGCTTAGAAGAAATACTATCTAAAATTTGCATAATTTTTTAGACTTAACGACTATTGACTATTGAGGATTAAACTATTTTAGGCAGCAATGGGATCGAGGATAATTTCTTCAATCCGAATTTGTTGTTTAATTTTCAGGGTTTTGAGATATTTAATCGGATCATGGGGATTAAAAATAGTACCATCAAATAGTTGAATGCTTTGGCGATCGCGTCCTGTCTCCGATAATCCTAATTCCCGGGCGGCTTGACCATAAACATCGGTTCTTAATACCCTTTCTATCACAGAAACCCAATTTTTTGGAAAGGGTGTAATTCCCCAACGAGCCATTTCTGACATGATCCAGATAAATTCTGTAGCATCAGGACAATTGGTTTTATCCACAAAAAATTGATTGTAATTAACTAATAATTCCGCAGGTTGACCATCGCCCCGGTCAACGGGATCAATAAATCCTAAGCGGGTATATTCCGGTGCAGATCCGACATATTCATCCCGGCATAATATCTCTAAAATTTCTTCTCGATTTCTTCGATCATCACAATAATCGCAGGCATCAATTAAAGATTTTACCAGAGCAACATGGGTTTTGGGATAGCGATTTGCCCATTCTTCTTTCGCCCCCAAAACTTTCTCCGTATGTCCGTTAGGGAAAATATCAAAACTATTAGCAATAATAAATCCTAACCCCTCATGAACAGACCGGGCATTCCAAGGCCCTCCCACACAATAACCATCAATATTTCCCGCTTTTAAATTAGCTTGCATTTGGGGCGGTGGAATCACGGTTAAATTAACATCTTGATCGGGGTTAATATTTCCGGCTGCTAACCAATACCGTAACATTAAATTGTGCATAGAACTAGGGTGAACCATACCTAAAGTATGCACTTTGTCAAGGTTATTTTCGATATAAATTTTAAAGTCTGCTAAGGTTTTAACCCCGTTGTCATACAAGTTTTTACTCAGGGTAATGCCATTACCATTTCGAGATAATGTTAAGGCAGTTACCATCGGAATCGGTAAATTTTTACCGAATCCTAATGTCATTGCTAAGGGCATTCCAGCCACCATTTGTGCCGCATCTAAACGACCTTCAACCACTCCCTGACCTAATAGTTTCCAACTGGTTTCTCGACTTAGGTTAACATCCGTTAATCCATACTGCTCAAAAATACCCTTTTCTTTGGCAATAATTAGGGGAGCGCAGTCTGTTAAGGGAATAANNGTAGGAGTTTTTTTTGCTATGAACTTTTTAGCTTTTTTCTGTTGATTTAGAAAATAAACTATTTCATTCCGCAACCCATAATAGTTAGGATGGTTTACGACTTCCATGCGTTGACGAGGACGGGGAATAT
>DMPJ01000428.1:8639-10171 GCA_003456035.1 Planktothrix sp. UBA8402 | reverse complement strand
TTCATCGACATCGTGAGTCACCATAACGGCACTAACTTGATGCTCTTGGCAGATTTTCATTAATTGCTCTTGTAACCCGCCTCTGGTTAAAGCATCTAAGGCTCCAAAGGGTTCATCTAAAAGTAATAATTTGGGCCGAATTGCTAAGGCGCGAGCGATCGCCACTCGTTGTTTCATTCCTCCAGAAAGTTCCCCCGGTCGTTTATCCGCCGCCTGTCTTAAACCGACTAATTTAATGTGTTTTTCAACAATTTCTTTTCGTTCATTTTTAGGCAGTTTACGATAGACTTCATCAACAGCTAAGGCGATATTTTCCCTAACAGTTAACCAAGGGAGAAGGGAATAATTTTGAAATACCACCATCCGATCTGGCCCGGGTTCGCGAACTTCTCGTCCTTCTAAAATAATCCCCCCTTCTGAGGCTTGATCTAACCCAGCAATAATATTTAATAGGGTAGATTTTCCACAACCAGAATGTCCTATTAGGGTAATAAATTCCCCTTTATTAANNTTTTCAGCGCAATATATTGTTCTCCATTGGGGAGATTAAAAACGCGATGAACGTGGTCAACTTGTACAAATACAGACATAATTAAAGATGATATTGTTTAGGGGTTGACGTGTATAGTTTTAGGTCTATTTCTGGTCGGCGGGAACAACTTTAGAAGCAATAAAGCCAATAATTCTATCTAGGATCAAACCAACAACTCCAACATAAATTAAAGCCACGATAATCGCACTAATTCGAGAGCTATTATAGGCATCCCAAATAAAGAATCCGATCCCCACTCCACCGACTAACATTTCCGCCGCAATAATGGCTAACCAAGATAGACCGATCCCAATTCTTAATCCGGTGAAAATATAGGGAACTGCGGAGGGAAATAACACCTTAAAGAAGTATTTTTGTCTAGGTAAACGTAAGACTCTAGCCACGTTTTTATAGTCCTGGGGAATTTGTTGTACCCCAACAGTGGTGTTAATAATAATCGGCCAAATCGCCGTAATAAAAATTACGAAAATGGCAGAAGGATTAGATTGTTGAAAGGCGGCTAAGGCTATTGGCAACCAAGCCAGGGGCGGAATTGTTCTTAATATTTGAAATAGCGGATCTAAGGCATCATACATGAAGGTATTACTCCCAATTAAAATCCCTAATCCAATTCCTACAACTACGGATAAGCTAAATCCTACAGCCACCCTTTGTAAACTGGCTATCACTTGCCAACCTAAGCCCTTATCAGTTCCTTCATTATCAAAAAATGGATTAACAATTAAGTTCCAAGATTCTTTAACTGTTGTAATTGGAGAAGGTAAATTAGGATTTTCTCCTGAACATAATAGTTGCCAAATTGCTAGAAAAATAAACACAGCAATCAAAGGGCGAATAATTTGATTACGATTTTTATTAAACCAATTAGAAACAAAATTCAGAGGATTATTACTATTAGAATTGGTTTTTGCGCCAGTAGTCATGATGATCACAAATTAGTTAGTTTTTTCTCTTAAAGCCCCCCCTTACCAAGGGGGGG
>DMPJ01000428.1:8142-8560 GCA_003456035.1 Planktothrix sp. UBA8402 | reverse complement strand
TCAAGGGGGGTTAGGGGGGATCATTTTCGTGGTCGGGGCAGGTTTATTAATATTATTCGTCATAATTTTAGATTTTGAATAACCCGCTCCTACAGAAAATATGGGAAAATTAGACCTTTTTGATCGCCAAACTATTAAGATAGGCTTTAGGATCATCGGGGTTAAATTGTACCCCATCAAAGAAGGTTTCAATACCACGAGATGGAGTTGCGGGAATTTGCGCTGCGGGAACATTTAAAGACTTCGCCGCTTCTCGCCATAAATCTTCGCGGTTGACCTTATCAACAGTGGCTTTAATATCTAAATCTGGCGGTAAATATCCCCAACGAATATTTTCAGTTAAGAACCAAGTATCATGACTTTTATAGGGATAAGACGCATTATCTCTCCAGAATTTCATGGCGACGGGACTGGCGGT
>DMPJ01000428.1:0-8107 GCA_003456035.1 Planktothrix sp. UBA8402 | reverse complement strand
GTCAATTTGACACATTTCCTCTATATTTTCTGGTTGATCACACCATTGTTGCGCCTCTAATATAGCCATTGTTAAGGCTTTAGTAGCTTTGGGGTTTTTATCAACCCAATCTGCACGCATTGTAAAGGCTTTTTCCGGGTGATCTTTCCAGAATTCTCCGGTAATTAACGCAGTATATCCAGCTTTTTGATTAACTAATTGGGCATTCCAAGGTTCACCAACACAAAAACCTTCCATATTCCCGACTTTCATATTAGCAACCATTTGGGGTGGCGGAACTGGAATAATTGAAATATCAGTATCAGGAATTGTACCTCCGGCTGCTAACCAATACCGCATCCATAAATCGTGAGTTCCTCCAGGGAATGTAACCGCAGCTTTGACTTCTTTTCCTGAATTTTTGGCAGCTAATAAAATATCTTTGAATTTGGCACTATCATTAACCGTAATTTTAGCATCCAGATATTCTTTACCTAAAGAAATCGCTTGACCATTAGTATTTAATCGGGCTAAAATATACATCGGAACGGGTTGTTTTGTAATCGTTCCTAATGTCATTTGATAGGGCATGGGGGATAAAATATGCGCCCCATCAATTCCGCCTCCACCCGATCCTAATTCTAAGTTATCCCTAGTCACAGGCCAAGAGGCTTGTTTAACAACCTTAACATCCGACATTCCATACTTAGCAAATAAGCCTTTTTCCAGGGCAATAATTAAGGGTGCAGAATCTGTTAAAGCAATAAATCCTAATGTTGCTGTTGGTGTTTCTGGAGCATCCGCCGGATTAATATTTACCGCCGGAACTGGTGTTGTCCCAGGAGAAGGATTAGAAGAAGTTGTACTAGGAGAACAGCCATGAATAAAAATAGTTCCAGCAGCAGTTAAACCAGCAGTTAAAAGAAATTTACGTCGAGAAAGATTACTCATTTTCTATTTTTTTATTCCGTATTAGTAGGATGTCGATGTGGCTTTTGAGATTAATTATTCTTTGACTCTGGCTCCAAATTGTTCAACAAGAATTTGTCGCAAAACAGGTTTGAGATCCTCACAGGGAATGGATTTTTGTACACATTCACCTAGTTGAGCATCTTTGCCAACTTTTCCCCCCATATAAAGNNGCATCTTTACCAACTTTTCCTCCCATATAGAGGTTTACTCCTTCAACGGTTTTGCCCTCTTTACGAACTTTGGTTCCGATTAATCCAATATCGGCAACTTGGGGTTGTCCGCAGGAATTTGGGCAACCTGTCCAATGAATTCTGACAGGTTTTTCTAGGGTTAATTCCGATTCCAATTCTTTAACTAATTCTACAGCCCGATTTTTAGTTTCAATTAAAGCAAAATTACAAAATTGTGCGCCCGTACAAGAAACTAATCCTCGACTTAATCCTGATGGGTTAACGGAGAATTTTTCTAAAATCGGTTCGGTTAAAAACGCATCTAACCGACGATCAGAAATATTAGGAATAATTACATTTTGTTCAACGGTTAAGCGAATTTCTCCACTCCCATAAACTTCAGCAATTCGGGATATTTCTAACATTTCGTTAGCGTATAATCTTCCTACGGGAACGTTTAATCCCACATAGTTAAATCCGGGTTGTTTCTGTTTATAAATCCCCAAATGATCCCGTTTTTCCCAGAGAATTTCATCTTTTTCGGCTTCAGTTTCTAAGGAATAACCGATTTGTTTCTCGACTTCAGAACGTAACTTCTCAATTCCCCATTCATCAATTAACCACATTAACCGAGTTTTTTGACGATTTCCCCTGGGCCCATTGTCTCGATAGACTTCTAAAATCCCTCGACAAAGACCCACAACTTGATCGGGTTTTACCCACACATTTAAGGGCATGGCGGCTTCACAACGGTTAGCAGAAAAGAATCCTCCAACTATTATATTAAACCCAAAATTTTCTTGTTTAAATGCGGGAATAAAGGCAATATCATTGATTTCAGCATGAATAGAATTATCCCGACATCCGGCGATCGCAATATTGAATTTTCGGGGTAAATTACTAAACTCAGGATTACCTTTTCCATCGTTGGTAATCATGTCTTGAACCTGTTGCGCCAACTCCCTGGTATCATATAATTCATCGGAATCTAACCCAGCAACGGGTGAACCGGTGATATTACGGACATTATCCATTCCGGACTGAATGCTAGTCAGTCCCACCCTTTCAAACCGCCGAAAAATATCACTCAGGTCTTCAATCCTAATTCCTCTTAACTGAAGGTTCTGTCTTGTGGTAATATCAGTATTACCGTCATCACCGTAGCGTTGCACGATTTCCCCCAAAACCCCCATCTGCTCACTGGTGATCACCCCATTCGGTAAACGCAACCGCATCATAAATTTCCCCGGAGTCACCGGACGGAAAAACACCCCTAGCCATTTCAGGCGGTGGTCTCTATCGGTTGCGTCCATTGCTTCCCAACCTAGTTTGGCGAAGGTTTCGATCTCATTTTTGACCGCTAAACCGTCTTTTTCGGCTTTGAGTTTCTCAAACTTGTTTGTGGCTGTCTTTTGTGAGACTGTGCTGGTCATATCTAAAAATTTTCTGAATTTGGGGGTAATCCTAAAATCAGAGCGTTCTGATCTTTTTTCTGAACCTGGGGGTTCTTGACCTCAACCGAAAGGTTAAGCAATGTGAATAAGTTAGACCCTCAAACCTAATGAAATCGTAGCTAATGTTACAAAACTTAAAATTTTATGGAGATTTAGCATAGATACCATTCGTTTTTTGCATGATCCCAAATTTTTAGGTTATACGAAATCCCTAAATGATCTCCCCCTTTTTAAGGAGGTTATGGGGGATTATCTAATNNAGGGGGGTTAGGGGGGATCATCTGTAGTATCTATAATTGGATTTCATATTTTTGGGGTTGACAATTGACGGTTGAACAATTGATAATTGACGGTTGAACAATTGATAATTGACGGTTAAACAATTGATAATTGACAGTTGAACAATGGTAATGGTGCGTGCGCTTCGCTTACGCACCCTACGGTAATATTATGATTTTAAATACCTCTTGTTATTGGCTTAGAAATGTTCGTGTTCCGGTTTATTTGTTGAATGATGATGATGGGGCGATCGCTGTTTCAGCTAATACTGATGGTATGGTTTTAGTTAATATTAAAATTAGTTCGGGAATTATTGATCAAATCGTGGTTTCTGGATGTATTGAGTTAGATGATATTCCTACGGTAGATTTACAGGGAAAACAAATTTGGCCCTGTTTTATAGATGTTCATACTCATTTAGATAAAGGTCATATTTGGGAGCGATCGCCTAATCTAAAAGGCACTTTTGAAGAGGCGTTATTAGCAATATTTAAAGATGAAGAAACCTGGACTACAGAAGATATTTATCGCCGAATGGAATTTGGTTTAAAGTGTAGTTATGTCCATGGAACCAAAGCTATTAGAACCCATTTAGATTCGGCGGGAAAATTAACAGATATCAATTGGGATGTATTTAAAACTTTGAGAAAAGCATGGGAAAATCGCTTAATTTTGCAAGCAGTTTCTTTAGCATCTTTAGATTATTATTTAACCGCAGCCGGGGAAAAATTAGTTAATAAAGTAGCAGAATCAGCAGGAATTTTAGGCGGAGTTGCTTATATTAATCCTGATTTAGATCAACAAATTGAACGAATTTTTGCTATGGCTAAAGATCGGAATTTGAACTTAGATTTCCATGTTGATGAAAATGGAGAAGCGGAATCAATTTGTTTATATAAAATTGCTGAAGCGGCGTTAAAATATCAATTTGAGGGGAAAATTATTTGCGGACATTGTTGTAGTTTAGCCGTACAACCGGAGGATATTGTTCAAAAAACCCTAGAATTAGTTAAAGCCGCAGATATTGGAATTGTCAGTTTACCGATGTGTAATCTCTATTTACAAGATCGTCAATATGATCAATCTCAATATCCAAAAACCCCCCGATGGCGAGGAATAACTTTAGTCCATGAGTTGAAACAAATGGGGATTTCTGTTGCTTTTGCTAGTGATAATTGTCGTGATCCGTTTTATGGTTTTGGCGACCATGATGGGTTAGAAGTATTTAAAATGGCGGTGAGAATTTGCCATTTAGATCGACCGTTTCAAGATTGGTTATCTAGTGTTACCAAAACCCCGGCGGATTTTATGGGTTTACCAGATGTGGGACGCATTGGTGTAGGAATGGCGGCGGATTTTATTATTTTTCAAGGACGTTATTTGAGTGAAATATTATCTCGTTCTCAGAGCGATCGGATGGTGATTAGAAATGGTAAAATATTAGAAGAAAAATTACCCGATTATGCGGAATTAGATCAGCTATATTAGAAAAAACCCGGTTTCTTNNAAGAAACCGGGTTTTTACGTTAGGCGAACTGTTTATTTTTTAAATAATCAAAAACGCTTTTATCCCCAATATCCCCGGGAATTCCTTGGAATATTTTCCGACCTGCAAAAATGATAAATTGAATCGCCCAAAATGCTAGGAAAATTTTTTGAGCAGAAACTGACCAAAATCCGACCATAAATCCTAATAACAAAATAGGAACTAAAGGAGTTAGTAGTTTAGTTTCCATGCGATTAAAACAGAATGCTTCTTTAAAATAAATTCCTGTTAAAGCAACAAAGGTAAATCCCACCCCAAATAAGCTATAGGGATTGTGATAAATTGTTAATGCTAAGGGTTCTGGATCGACCAAAGCAAATACCACCGAAGCAATTCCACCAATTAACCAAAACAGTCTTAGAAGTTGGTTTAACTGAATCAGATAAATATGAATTGTGAATAAACTCACCCCCAAACCCAACCAAAAACCGAAGTAGATGGGGGTTAATGCGGGTAAAACCCAGGGGTGATTGATTTGGAACAAAACTAATCCGGCGGCGACGGTGAAGCACAGGGCTGCTATAATTAAGCCCGTGCGGTAAATGATCACACTTTGGCGATCGTGATCGTTGATTGTATAATTGCCAAATTGTCCTTGATAAATAACGGGTATAGTGGGCTGTTGTGTTTGTACCATGATTTTCTCTCCTGGAGAATGTTAAAAATACCTGTAGCACGATATACTAAATTCTACTCCCTTCCCAATAGAAAAATCTTAAGGTCGAAATGGGTAGAAGCGTAACCTTTGACGTCTCTACAACTATAAACCTTAAAAAAGATTAATTAAAATCAACTAGGGTTGAGACGAATAACTACTGTGCTTGGTGTAACGGAATGTCTAAACTATATCAGAACAAAAACAAAAAGAAATTACAGCCACCAGGGGATGATTTGAAACCGATTCAAATTGATGAAACCATTGTATCGCGTTTAGCGAGTACGCAGAGAAATAAACTTGAATCAGATTCAAGGATGATGCTGAAAAATCTGATTGAACAAATGGAGTCATTGGGATTAATTAATCAAAATTTCTTTGATCCTGAAGATGAGGAGGATGATGAGTTTGATCTTAAAGAATTGGAAGAAAAAGTCAAGAAAATTTTAGGAAATAATAGAATAAAGGTAAATCAAAAAACTTTAAATAAATATTTTAAGTATTTGACAGAAAATCTTGAATTACCCTGTTATTTAAGCGGAGCAGAGGAATTTTTTTGGGAGGAAGAATATCTTTATGGGCCAGGAAATGCCAAGGATTATGAAGAACTTAAAAAAACCAATCCTTCCTACACGGATATTTTTGCCTTAGAAATTTTTCAGCCTAAATTTGATGAAATGGATGGAATTATGGTGGATGTGAAACGGGTCAGCGATAACCGACAATTTACCCTTCCTTTAGCGGAATTAGAAGTATCGGATGAAGATTCTCCAAACCATAGTTTGATAGAAGATTATTTAGCCTGGTTTATAACTTATTCATAGGTTGTTATTTGTAAATTTCGTAGAGACTTTCCCCTCGCCATTGGTGTCAACGGTCACCTGAAAGTAGGCTATAAAACCACAAATTTTTTGATCTGATCTGAAGTCGATCCCCCCTAACCCCCCTTGGGAAGCAGGGGGTTTTCAAAGTCGGGGGTAAAAAAGAAAATAAAAGTGATCTTTTTTTGCTAAAATCAAAGAAGGATCACTGAACTGGATTTTAATACTGATATAAAACTTTAATTCCATCATTCTCCCCTAAAACATTCTTGAAAATATTGACGATATAAGCCACAACTGGCAATAACTGAATTTCCATCAATATGAACCAGTCCCATACTTTTTAGTTTAAACGCTTTCACTTGTTCAATTTTGATAGGTTGATTTGTACTAATAACTTGTTGATAAGCTGTGACTAAATCGGGATCTTGTTCCAGTAACCATAACTGTTCGTGGAGATGATCGGCATAAATTTCTGTATCACTGGTGGCTTTTTCTAGTAACTCTTGTAGGGGAATATTACGACGCACACAATGATCAAAGGCTAATCTTGCTAAAAAAGGAAATCCCCCAATAAATTCTGTGAATTTTTGTAACTCTTGATCTGTTAGATTTAATCCATATCGTTGAGCTAAAGTTTTAATTTGACTAATATTAAACGCAAGCAAATCAACTCCTAAACCGACGTTAAATGGAGATTTATTCGTATCTAATGGGATATAAATATCCGTTGAATAGACAATCACAAACCTTAATTTTTTCCAATTACTAATATCCCTGGTTTCTTCATGCCAAGACCTTAATAAAGCCAAGATATCACGGGCTAAGGAAGGATACTCAAATAACTGATTAACTTCATCAATAGCTAAAACAATCGGTTCTTGAATTAATTCTAATAAATACCCCTGAAAATATAGGGAACTACTGACTAATGTTCCTACATCTTCATCCCAAAAATCATCTATTTTAGATTCTAATTCTAACTGTTGAGTTACATTAGCACAAAACCAACGGAGGAATTTTTCCGTTGAGGTAAAGACTATACTACTGGCCAGATGGAGACTTAAACGAACCGGATGATAACCTTGCTGTTGAGCGTAATCTAAAATTCGAGCCATTAAGGAGGTTTTACCCATCTTTCTAGGGGCTTTAATTCTCAGTAATGTGCCTTGATTTTGAATCTCTTGATAACAAATTGATTCAATGGGCGATCGCTCAATATAAAAAATAGAATTAAGCGGAACTTGACCTTCTGGGGATTCTAAAAAATTTGGTTTAGGAAAAACAAATTCTGGAATAATTTGAGGGATATTTTGATAATTTAATTCCCGTTCTAATAAACAGTGACAATTGGCTTTGGTCACTTTTTCGCCCACCACATCCGATAAAAGTTGCCAGAGGTGCGGGGCGACTCCATTTTTTAAATAATTGTGAGAATAGCCATTTTCTTCGGCAATTTGATCGTAGGTTTTTTTGGTTTCTAATAACGCTTCTTTTAAAATAACTTTCTGAATATAACTCAGAGGTTTTTTCCCTTTAGTAATAACTAACGCTTCAGCTAATTCCAAAAGTTCCTCAACACTTTTG
The DNA here is from genome assembly GCA_003456035.1 of Planktothrix sp. UBA8402. Classification (GTDB taxonomy): domain Bacteria; phylum Cyanobacteriota; class Cyanobacteriia; order Cyanobacteriales; family Microcoleaceae; genus Planktothrix. Next base: position 644 of record DMPJ01000428.1, on the reverse strand, counting down.
ACCATCTTAACCCCAAGATTATTATATAAATAAATTAGATGACTCAATCTGAGTATTTTAATAATATGAAAATACAAGACCGCTTTAACTAATATACCTATATTCTATACAAAAATTGTATCTTTGTATAGGGTGATGGTTATACAAATTTATAACCCTGAAACTCGCTACTAAACCGGGCCGTCAACTGATTTTTGGGGTCAATTTACGGTGATTTATTCAACTCTGATATATAGTAATTATCAATAATTTGTAATATCAAATCCAATTATAGATGCTACAGATTATCTCTCTAACCCGCCCTGTAGAGACGTTGCATGCAACGTCTCTACAGGGCGGGTGTAGCTTCTATCCTCCTGCCCCTGGGTCTTAGTCAACGGGGCAATTAACAGGTATAACTAGACTAAACATTGCGGACTAATTCTATGGATTTTTGCGGTTGTGGAAGTTTTTTTAGGAGTTGCATTTTAATCCCACCTTTAGGGGCTAAAGTCACCCCTCGACGCACCGCTTTTACAGGTTGTTTTTCCAACAAATTTAACTCATAATTCGACAAAATTGTAGCTAAAACTAACTTCATTTCATATTGAGCTAAGGCCATTCCTATACATAAACGACTGCCTCCTCCAAAGGGAAGAAATTCA
>DMPJ01000094.1:3671-5017 GCA_003456035.1 Planktothrix sp. UBA8402 | reverse complement strand
ATTATTATTACTACAATGTATGTGGGACGAGTTGGTGTAATTTTATTAATGTCGGCTATTTTAGGTGATCCGAAACCGACGTCCATTGACTATCCCGAACAAAACCTTTTAGTTGGTTGACACATTTCTTTGAAGACAAATAATATGAACTTTTCATCTTGGAATTTTTTACGCAATCTCAGAACCGAAAAAAAACAATTTGCTGTGATTGGATTAGGTAGATTTGGGAGTGCAGTTTGTTCAACGCTTCACAAGGGTGGTTATGAAGTTTTAGCAATTGATCAAGAAGAAAAACGGGTGATTTCGGCATTAAGTGATCAAATTGCTTCCCATGCTTTGCAGTTAGATTCTACTGAAACCTCTGCACTCAGAGAAGCCGGAATTTTTGAATTTGATACGGTTATTGTGGCTGTAGGTAGTTTTTTAGCCGAAAGTATTACCACCACTTTAAACTTAAAAGAAGGCGGTGTTCCCAATGTAATTGCTAAAGCTTCATCAGCAACCCATGTCAAATTATTAAATAAAGTTGGTGCTGATATGGTAGTATTTCCCGAACAGGAAATGGGACAACAATTAGCCCGACAATTGACCCGTCCCCGTTTACTAGATCAGTTTGAACTAGATGCAGAACATAGTATTGTAGAAATGATTGTTCCCGATGAATTTGATGGTAAAACTATTGCAGAATTAGAACTACGTCGCCGTTATGGAATCAACCTTTTAGCGATTAAAAACGAAGGGGATAAAATGGAAATCAATCCCCTTTCTAATCGTAAACTTTACAAAGGAACAATGATTGTTGTCGTCGGGTCTAATCAGGATATTAACCGTTTAGTTGGTTAGAACAGATTCCACAGATTAGAGGTTTGGTGAATCTGTAATTAATCTGTAATCCGTGAAATCAGTGAAATCAGTCTTAATCCGCGATTAATTCTCCGGTGGATGTTGTTGAGGGATGATTTTACCTAAACTCAAATCGTCTAAATCAATCCCTCTTAAACCCTTTTGTTCTAATTGGTTAAATAATCGAGTTAACTGATACCAAACTAATCCGGCCATTAACACCGTTAAGGGAATAGAAAACCCATAAGCAAAAGATTCTGAAAAGCCAAAAACTTCCAAACAGGAAGCCAGAAAAATACAAATTCCTAACCCTATTCCCAGAAAGGGAAACAGGACTGGAAAGCCTCGTAAATTAGCTAAGTTGCGACCTNNAAAAGTTGCTTCAGATTAACAACAAAAGCAGTACAGCAGGTGATTCCAATAAATAAACCCCCAACGATTAAAACTAAAGGCGGATTAGCAGAATTATACATAAATTTGCGTATTAGTTGTAGGGTGCGTGC
>DMPJ01000094.1:449-3607 GCA_003456035.1 Planktothrix sp. UBA8402 | reverse complement strand
TCGTAATTCCTAATTCGTAATTACCTATTACCCATTACCTATTAATGATAACTGACTGATCGCACCCCAAGCCGCATCGAATAAACGACTGGGTTTTAAATCCGGTTGAATTAAACCCCATAACCTTTGAACTTCTGCGGTATGGAGACGATCATCTTCCGTTAACGCCAAAATAATTTGACGGCGTAAGAAATCTCCCTCATCAGACATTAAATATTTTAATCCTAATTGAGCCGTTGGTAACAGATCAAAATTGCGATCTGATCGCGCGATCGCAATCATATTTTCTAATCGTTGCCATTGGAATTTCCCATCTTTAAATAATACTTCAATTAAACGACGTCGGAGCGCCTGGGTTTCGCCATTTAATAACCGACGCGCCACATAAGGATAAGCCACATCCACAATTTTAAAATCAGGATTCAAACTCAAAGCAATGCCTTCTTGAGTCACCAAGGAACGAATAATTAAGGCAAATTGGGCAGGAACTCGGAAGGGATATTCATACATCAATTCCGAAAAACTATCGGTAATGGTTTTAAAATTAAAGTCCTTAACGCTAGTACCTATTATATCCCCTAATACCATTTCCAATGCGGGAATAATCGGTTGAATATTAGTTTCAGGAGACAAAAAACCTAATTTCACGAAATCCAGGGCAAGTTGATCATAGTCTTGATTAATCAAATGTACCACTGAATCAACTAAGGTTTCCTTGGTATTTTGTTGTAACTGATCCATCATCCCAAAATCAATAAATGCCATGCGACCATCGGGCAGAGCAAATAAATTTCCGGGGTGAGGATCAGCGTGAAAAAAGCCAAATTCTAATAATTGTTTTAAACCACTGGTAACACCAATTTTAATTAAGGTATCTTGATCTAACCCGGCGGCTTTAATTCGTTCAGTATCGGTTAATTTAAACCCATTAATCCATTCTAAAGTTAAAACACAAATTGTAGTGTAACGCCAATAAATCGAGGGGACTTTAACATTAGGATCATTAGCAAAATAGGTAGCAAACAGTTCAGCATTCCGGCCTTCATTAATATAGTCAATTTCCTCAAATAACTTCATCCCAAATTCATCAACAATTAACTTTAAATCATGGCCTAAATTTAATGGCAACCAAGGAGAAAGCCATCCCGCTGCCCAACGCATTAAATACAAATCTAAGGTTAAAATGGGTAATAAATTCGGCCGTTGTACCTTAACAGCAACTTCTTCCCCAGTTCTGAGTCGGGCGCGATAGACTTGACCTAAACTGGCTGCGGCTACAGGTTCAGGAGAAATATCACTATAAATAATATCTAAATCCTGGCCTAATTCGGCTTCAATAATTGCCATCGCCTGATCGTGATCAAAGGGCGGCAATTGATCTTGAAGTTTAGTTAATTCCTCTAAAAAATCTTTTCTAATTAAATCGGGACGGGTAGAAAGAGCTTGGCCAACTTTAATATAAGTTGGGCCTAAATCCGTGAGAACGTGGCGCAGGTGAGCGGCTCGTTGGGGAGTATGTTCCACGTCTTGATGTTGCCACCTATCCCAAAATAGCCCCAAAATAAACCCGGTGAAATACCAAATCACCATAATTATCCGTCCGATGGCTAACCAGGGACGACGACGATGGTAGCTGGCAATTTCTTCTGGGTCATAACGTCTTCTTGATCTGACTTCCTGTGGATTCACGTTTGTAGTATTCCTCTTAGTGGTTAGATTTTTAGAGTTGGGATAGAAAAAAAAGGGATATTGACGGTTGGCCTTTAGTTGTTGATTCTTCGTTAACTTTTAGCGAGTGAGGACACTCGCACTGCTGTCATATTTTCCCAACACCTAATGAATGCTGATTGTGAATTTTTTTATCAGAAACATCTGGGAGATTGAAAACTCAGTGGCTTTAGACCACCAGATGAAAAGCGCGGGACCCAGGGGAATTTATTCCCCGTGAATATTCCCATAATTTATGTTAACATAGCATTAGGTCGAAAACAGAGGAAATCTAAAATGATAGTTCTGGAATACAAAGTTAAAGGTAAATCCGATCAATACAAAGCTATTGACGAAGCTATCCATACTACCCAATTCATTCGCAATAAAGCGATTAGATATTGGATGGATAATTCAATACAATTCAAAATTGATAGATTTGCACTCAACAAATATTCTACAACTCTCAGGAATCAATTCCCCTTTGTTGCCGACTTAAATTCAATGGCAGTCCAATCCGCCGCCGAGCGAGGATGGACTGCCATTAGTCGTTTTAAGGACAGGCAATGGGGAATGGGCAATGGGCAATGGAAATCCCAACCTATTGCCCATTGCCCATTCCCTATTCCCTGAAGTTAGCGTTTTTACGACAATTGTAAGAAAAATATTTCTGGCAAAAAAGGATATCCCCGCTTCCAAAAAGATTGTCGTTCTGTTGAATATAAAACATCGGGATGGAAATTACACCCCACTAAAAGACAAATTACCTTAACCGATAAAAACGGGATTGGTAAACTTAAATTATTGGGTAAGTGGGATATCCACACCTATAACACAAAAGATATAAAACGGGTGCGTTTAATTCGTCGTGCTGATGGATATTACGCACAATTTTGTCTGAATATTAATGTCACCGATATTCAACCCAAAACCGGAAAGGAAATCGGACTTGATGTTGGTATTGAGTCGTTTTACACAGATTCAAACGGTCATCAAGAAGCTAATCCTAAGTTTTTGAGAAAGGCGGAGCAATCAATTAAGCAATCTCAGAAACAAATCTATAAGAAAGTTAAATGTTCATCAGGTAGACAGAAAGCCAGAAAAGTTTACGCTAAAAAACACTTAAAAGTAAGTAGACAACGGATTGAACACGCAAAGAGAATTGCGCGTAACGTATGCACATCTAACGATGTAGTAGTCTATGAAGATTTAAGTGTTAAAAATCTAGTTAAAAACCACTGTTTAGCTAAATCAATTAGCGATGCTAGTTGGTATTTGTTCAGAAAATGGATAGAATATTTTGCAGCTAAATTTGATAAGTTAGCCATTCCGGTTGCACCCCATTACACTTCACAGAAATGTTCTAATTGTGGGGTAATAGTGAAAAAATCTCTATCAACTCGCACCCATATTTGTAATTGTGGATGTGAGTTGCATAGAGATACAAATGC
>DMPJ01000094.1:0-351 GCA_003456035.1 Planktothrix sp. UBA8402 | reverse complement strand
GTCTTCAGACCTGAGAGTGTCAACGTTTTGTTACTTAATAGTATACAAACAATCGCACCACAAAGACGCGACCACCGCACGTCTATATTATTGCGGGATTTGAGTCAACCCTTCTTTTATGGCGGTAATTACCTGATCTTGCTGTTNNGGGAAATAGGGGTAAAGACAAGACTTCCTGACAAACTGTTTCAACAATCGGAAGTTGATTGGCCCGATAGCCTAAATTTTGATAAACAGGTTGCTGATGTAGGGGAATGGGATAGTAAATCATAGAACCAATTCCCTGTTCTTGAAGATAGTTTCGCAGGTAATCTCGTGGTTTGAGGGAGGGTAATGAGTAATGGGTAATGG
>DMPJ01000261.1:4240-5661 GCA_003456035.1 Planktothrix sp. UBA8402 | reverse complement strand
ATCTGATGAACTCGAATCTGATGACATTGATACTAACTCTGACATCTGGGGAGACGAAGTTAATACCGAACTGGGCGAAGAAAATGGTTTAACCGATGAACTCGATCTCAGTTTAGATGCCACTGATGATCTGGGTTTAGATGAGGTAGACGATTTTGGTTTAGAGGCGGACGAACTTGGTTCAGACGGTTTAGGAGGGTTAGAATTAGGAGATACAGATTCCGGTCTGGATGATGATCTCGATGATTTCGGGTTAGGAGATAGTTCCTCCGATGGTCTGGATTTCGATACCGAAGATAATTTAGGGGATTTAGGATTAGGGGATGATGATTTAGGGGATTTTAATCTCGACGATATGGGGGATTTAACCACTGGAGATATGGATGATATTGATATCGAAGGGTTAACAGGTTCTTCAGATGATGATGAAATTTCCCTGTCGGATTTTAAATAATTTCCCGACTTAGTTTCCTAATCCTTAATCGGTTTTGGACTTTGGATCTGCACGATTCAAAGTCATGGACAGTCTTGTCAAATTTTGATTAACAAACATCCGATTAAGAGGAAAAAATTATGACCGTTGCTCAACCACAACCGGAAGGTTTAACTTTTGAGTGTGAAACTGGAAATTATCACACCTTTTGTCCGATTAGTTGTGTCGCTTGGTTATACCAAAAAATTGAAGATAGTTTCTTTTTAGTAATTGGCACAAAAACCTGCGGCTATTTCCTGCAAAATGCGATGGGGGTGATGATTTTTGCTGAACCTCGTTATGCCATGGCAGAATTAGAAGAAGGTGATATTTCTGCTAAACTCAATGATTATGATGAATTAAAGCGGTTGTGTTTACAAATTAAACGCGATCGCAACCCTAGTGTGATTATTTGGATCGGCACTTGCACCACTGAAATTATTAAAACGGATTTGGAAGGTTTAGCGCCAAAATTAGAATCAGAAATTGGAATTCCGATTGTGGTAGCACGGGCTAATGGCTTAGATTATGCTTTTACTCAAGGGGAAGATACCGTATTAGCAGCAATGGCAGCCCGTTGTCCTGATAAAGCTCCGGTGGCAGAAACGGAAAAAAATGAACGGAATGCGATTCAAAAATTGCTACATTTTGGCAAACAAAAAGAAGATGTTGCTCAAGAAGAATCGGAATATGCTAATCATCCGCCCTTAGTTTTATTTGGGTCTTTACCCGATCCAGTTGTGACTAATTTAACCCTAGAATTGAAGAAGCAGGGGATTAAAGTTTCGGGTTGGTTACCTGCAAAACGTTATACAGAATTACCTGTATTAGAAGAAGGGTATTATGTAGCAGGAGTTAATCCCTTTTTATCTCGAACTGCAACAACATTAATGCGGCGTCGTAAGTGTAAATTAATTGGCGCGCCGTTCCCGATTGGCCCCGATGGAAC
>DMPJ01000261.1:2321-4162 GCA_003456035.1 Planktothrix sp. UBA8402 | reverse complement strand
GTGTTTTTCATGGGGGATAATTTATTAGAGGTTTCCTTAGCACGGTTTTTAATTCGTTGCGGGATGACTTGCCCAGAAATTGGGATTCCTTATATGGATAAACGTTATCAGGATGCGGAGTTAAAACTGTTAGAAAAAACCTGTAATGAGATGGGAGTTCCGTTACCAAGAATTGTCGAAAAACCGGATAATTACAATCAAATTCAACGAATTTATGAGTTAAAACCGGATTTAGTAATCACCGGAATGGCTCACGCTAACCCATTAGAAGCCCGGGGTATTAATACGAAATGGTCGGTGGAATTCACCTTTGCCCAAATGCACGGGTTCACCAATGCACGGGATATTCTGGAGTTAGTAACTCGGCCGTTACGTCGGAATAACAGTCTCAAGGATTTAGGTTGGGATAAGTTAGTTAAGGAAGATGCGAAGGTTTAATTGACAAAATTAGCCAAAATAAATATATGATTATAGGGGCAAGTCTTACCTTGCTCCTATTTTGGTTTACTAGAGGTTAGAAAATGATTAAAGAATTTAATGTACTGATTGAGAAAGATTCTGATGGTTATTTTGTAGCTTCAGTTCCTACTTTAAAAGGTTGTCATACACAAGCAAAATCCTTAGATGAGCTTATGGAACGGATTCAAGAAGCAATAGAACTTTGTTTAGAATTTGAAAATTTTGAAAATGAATCATTGGAGTTTATTGGTATTCAGAAAGTGTCGGTACAAGTATGAGTAAACTACCGAGTTTGACAGGAAGTGAAGTCATCAAAGCTTTACAAAAAATAGGTTTTGTTGTTGCTAGGGTGAAAGGTAGTCATCATATTTTAATTCATCCTGATGGTAGACGTACTGTTGTTCCTTGTCACTCAGGCGAAACGATAGGAACTGGATTGCTTTCTCAGATTTTGCGTGATTGTCAGTTAACAAAAGACGAATTAAAGAATCTATAATCATGTTTTTTATCACCCAGGTTAGCACGCTTATATAATATTTAAGATTAAAACTCAACTTTATCATAAATATCAGCAACGGCAATTTCAAAAGATATCGAGTTAAATACTAAGGTTTCATTGCTATTATTATACTCCATAAATATCCAGTGTTTCTGATCGGTTTTATAGTAATGTTCAATCTGAATATTATATTGATCAATCAAAATATATTCTTGAAAATTGGGAAGGGTGCGATAGGCGGCAAATTTTTCGTCTTTGTCGTAGTTTCTGGTTGATGCGGATAATACTTCTACAAGAATTAACGGATTTGTAATTGTATCTTTTCTCCCTTCTTGGAGTTGAATATCACCCTGAATTACCATAATATCAGGATAGGTATAGAGGCGTTTTTCAGGAATCCAAAGACGTTGATCCGTAACAAATACGCGATAGGGTTGACGCTTGAGGGCAAAATTCAGCGTCGCGTAGAGATTACCAGTAATTTGATTATGATTGGGAGTTCCACCTGTCATGGGTCTAATTTCACCGTTAATATATTCATGGCGTTCTGGAGAATTAACTTCAAAATCGAGGTATTCTTCCAGAGTATAGACCTTTTTTTCTTCAACTTGTAAAATCATTGTATTTTCCCTATCCTAAAATAGAATTGTAACCTATTTATGAAAATTCTATTAGTTGAGGCCTTAATGTTTGCTACTTTAGGTCAATTTATGTTATGCTACTGGCAACTTAATCTACCTGATTTATTGCTATGAATACCCACGATCTTTTCCTGTTATTGATTTTATTGTTCCCGGGTTTAGCCCTATCCATTATTGTTATGGGAGCTTTTGCCGCCGGAGGTTAAAAGATATTCCCCATCAACCGTAGGGTGCGTAAGCCC
>DMPJ01000261.1:0-2243 GCA_003456035.1 Planktothrix sp. UBA8402 | reverse complement strand
ATCTACAAATTTTTTATAATTAATGAGATGAATGAGATCAGGCATAGCCTCAAAAAAGCATTCCCATGCAGAGCATTATAACAAGAAATTAATGGTTTTTTAAAGATTGGATTTGTTGACGAAATTGGTCAATTTTATCAAATAAATCCGATTGATTTAGGGTTGTTTCTTCCCCTGTTTTTAACCATTTTAACTTAATTGTTTGCTGTTCGGCTTCTGCATCTCCTAATACTAAACAAGCTACAGCACCACTGCGGTCGGCTCGTTTAAACTGTTTACCAAAGGCACTACCAGTTAAATCTAACTCTACACTAAAGCCATTTTGACGCAATTTTTGAGCTAAAATTAAAGCCTGAGATTCTGCTAAATTACCCCTAGAAACGATATAAAAATCTAAGGTATAACTGGTAATAGTATTTAACTGTTGTAACAGAATCACTAACCTTTCTAAGCCAATAGCCCAACCAACAGCCGGAGTTTCTGGCCCCCCTAATTCTTGGACTAAACCATCATAACGACCGCCCCCACAAACGGTAGCTTGAGCGCCTAAATCATCAGAAATAATTTCAAAAGCCGTATGGGTATAATAATCCAATCCTCGAACTAATCTAGGGTTAAGACTATAGGGAATTTCTAACGCTGTTAATAGCTGTTTAACCTGTTCAAAATGGGCGCGAGAATCATCTCCCAAATACTCTAAAATACTCGGTGCATCCTGAACAATTTCTTGAGTACGTTGATCTTTACTATCTAAAATTCTTAACGGATTTCGAGATAATCGATCTTGAGAATCTGGATCTAATTCGTCTTGATATTGAGTTAAATAATTAACTAAAGCTTGACGATAGGCTTGACGATCTGTTGGATTTCCCACCGAATTTAAGTTGAGGTTTAAATTCTTTAATCCCAAGGTTTTTAATAGATTTGTCGCGATCGCAATCACTTCCACATCAGCCCTAGCATCCCGACTTCCTAACACCTCAACCCCAATTTGATGAAACTGTCGTTGACGTCCAGCTTGGGGTCTTTCATAACGAAACATCGGCCCTGTATACCATAACCTTTGCGCCCCGGATGTGGCGTGGAGTTTGTTTTCAATAAAGCTGCGAACAACTCCAGCAGTTCCCTCTGGACGCAGGGTAACTGAACGTTCACCCCGATCAACAAACGTATACATTTCTTTACCGACAACATCCGTCGCTTCGCCGATACCGCGTTCAAATAAAGCGGTTTGTTCAAAAATCGGAGTGCGAATTTCTTGATAATTTGCCTTTAATAAAATATCTCTGGTAATAGACTCAATCCATTGCCAGTATCCAATTTCATCAGGCAGAATATCCCTGGTTCCTCGTAATGCTTTAATCAGTTCCATTGGTTTATAAATTAATCGTTAATCCTGTGGTGAATCTATTATTTCCCAAGCTCCATAACGATCATTATAATACGCCAAAATTTGATCAATTTGTTGACGAATTGCCGAATTATGGGTGTCTTGATATTCGATCCATAAACTGCCAACTTGACTTTGAGTATAATCAAATTCAAGCGGAATTTTATCGGGACTGATGCTAGTCGGGATTAACCCCGTTTCCACTCCTTCCACCTGTCGTAAATGGGCAGCAACTTCCCGATAAACGGTTAAGGGAAGTTTCGGACAGCGAAGTTGATAGCGAAGTTGTTGTTTTTGTTTAACTGTTTGCATTGAAATTTAACCTATTTTTTCCGCTATTCTACTGAAGAAGAAATGATCACTTCTGTTTCATCCTCAGTGGTCACAAGTGGCAGAGAACAGCAATTAATATCATCAAGACAAACCTTTCCCCACTGCAACGCCCAACGGACTAATGAAACTCGGTTATCTGTTGCAGTTTTTGTCAGAATGTTACTGATATGATTGTCAACAGTACGCTTACTAATTTCTAGTTTCTCGGAAATTTCTTGATTCGTTAATCCACTTGCAACTAGCTCTACAACTTGCAGTTCTCGTTCCGAAAGTGAAACTGGTCTGTGAGAATTGCTTTCCGTCATATTAGCTTTCAATTTCTGCATAATTACCTATTTATTATTCTAAAGGGAACTGTCAAAAATATCCTTTACTTGATCAAACTCAGGAATTTTTAATAAACTCTGGCTCTACAAGACATTACTGGTGTATTTCAAATCTAGCAGAAATGCTTATCACTTTTTTGTTAATTTTTTCTGGGTTTCGTCTGTGCTTGACCGTTGGTTCTTGACCGTTGGTT
>DMPJ01000146.1:411-4835 GCA_003456035.1 Planktothrix sp. UBA8402 | reverse complement strand
TACCATAAATTGTTGCACTTCTACGGGACGATAGGCGTCAAAAATCAATATCTTCCAGTTAGGATAATTATTCTCTAATTGCAGTTGTGCTGCGAGGAGACGTTCTAAAACACCTTGTCTTAAATAATAGGGAGAATCCACCGACGAAAAATGATAGGGTGCTCCTAATTTTTGATAAGCATGGGGAGTTTCTACTATAAATTTTTCCAGGGGGATATTAACCAAAGGTTCCCCACAGTCTTGAATGGCAATTTGTTGATAANNGTAGTAAGCCCTTCAGGGCTTAGAGGTACTGTTAAGATTTTCGGGATGCAATTAAAGCATAAAATGGGTCGCCTCCTCCCATTCCTAACATTTGCATAAATAGAGGGGTTTTTGATTGACTAGCAATAACTTTAGGGCTATTAAATCCGGGTAAATCATTGATTTTAACGGAATTAATATAGCCTTTAACTAATTCTATTCTATCAGGTTCTGTTGCTTCTCGCCAGGCGGAGATTGCTTTTTGATAAAACATTCGATTAGAAAAGCTAATAATAGTAATTCCACCAGGCTTTAAAATTCGATGAATTTCGGATAAAATTGCTTCAGGATATTGTAAATATTGAACAGAAACACAAATTAAAACTGCATCAAAATCTTGATCAGATAGGGGAAGTTTGGGATTTTGGTTTAAGTCTTGAATAAAATAATGATCCAGTTGAGAATTTTTAATTAATTCTTCCTGATTCATTCCATGTCCCTCGACATGGGAAAATTGAATTTCAGGGGGAAGATGCGACACCCAACTACTCATTAAATCTAAAATTCGAGTTTGGGGTTTGAGGGTGTCTCGATAGAGGGTGGTTAATTGATCAATAAACCCTTGATCAACGTGGGTCACAAAGCGAGGAAACGAGTAAAATAGTGAGTCCTCTGTCTCGTCTAATTTAATCCGTTCATGGCGTTGGAGTAACATAATTCTATTGCTCCTGATAGATGCTATGGTTTTGGAAATCTGAATATTAAGAATTGTATACTAATTTTGATCTAATGGGTATAATTATTCTAATATTGATTAATAAATCAAAGATATCTTGATTCAGAATCGCTATTAAAAATACCCTAGAAACCCATGCCTCGCACACCTACATTATCCTTTGATCGGGGTACACTTTTATTACATCCTCCCCCAAAAGGGAAAAATTGGATTGATTTTGTAACCTGGGATGATCGGGTAGAAAAATTTAGAAGTCCAGCTTTTTATTATCGTAATTTAGTAGAAACTTTACGCAAAAATCAAGTAGATTTTATTGATCAAGCTCATAATTTTAACCGATTAGAATTAACTCCCAGTTTTGAAATGCCCCCCTATCTTCATCAACAGGAAGCATTAGCAGCTTGGCAAGCGATAGGAAGTCAAGGAGTGGTGGTTTTACCAACAGCTTCAGGGAAAACTTATTTAGCTCAATTAGCGATGCAAGTAACAGGATATAGTAGCTTAATTATTGTGCCAACATTGGATTTAATGCACCAATGGTATGCCCATTTATTAGCAGCTTTTCCTGATATTGAAATTGGATTATTGGGGGGAGGATCGAAGGATAGAACCCCGATTTTAGTGGCAACTTATGATAGTGCAACGATTTATTCTGAAACTTTGGGAAATAAATATGGACTATTAATTTTTGATGAATGTCATCATTTACCCACGGACTTTTATCGGGTTATTGCGGAATATTCCCTCGCTCCTTATCGTTTGGGACTAACAGCAACTCCTGAACGTTCAGATGGTAGACATAGTGATTTATCCTTGTTAATTGGGTCTACAGTTTATCGCAAAACCCCGGAAGATTTAGCGGGATCGGCATTAGCAAATCATCGAGTTGTACAAATTTTAGTTAAACTTTCTCCCCAGGAAAGAGAAACTTATCAAGAACAAATGAAAGTCAGAAATGAGTTTATTAAAGAGAATAATATTAAATTGTCGAGTTTAGAAGGTTGGAAACAATTTGTAATGTTAAGTGCGCGATCGCCTTTAGGAAGAAGGGCAATGTTAGCCCACCGACAAGCGAAAGAAATATCATTATGTACTAACGGAAAATTGAGGATATTAGCCGATTTATTGAGTCAACATCATCTCGAAAAAACCCTAATTTTTACCGCCGATAATTCAACGGTTTATAAAATTTCTCAAAGTTTTTTAATTCCAGCTATTACCCATCAAACCCCCGTAAAAGAACGCCATGAGATATTAACTAAATTCCGAGCCGGAGACTATAAAACCCTAGTTGCATCCCATGTTTTAAATGAAGGAGTGGATGTTCCTGATGCTAAGATAGCAATTATTTTATCAGGGACAGGTTCAGAACGAGAATATATTCAACGGTTAGGGCGAGTTTTACGCAAAGGAAATACCCCCAATAAACAGGCAATTTTGTATGAAGTAGTTACGGAAGATACCAGCGAGGAACGCACATCCCAACGTCGTAAAGGGGAAACAAAATCTAAACCCCAACCGCCCAATAAATCTTCTAATTCTAATTATCAACAGTTAGATATATTTCAACCTAAACCGTTATATAGGATTCAAAATACCCCAAACAAACGGGTTGCAGAATCTTCAGAAAAATGGAATGATTCTGAAGAATCTGAATAAAAAATGGCAATGATCAATAGGTTTTATACCTTCCTCATTCCCCATTCGTAATTCGTAATTCCCCTTATGCTACCCTCTGAACTTTTAAGTTATAAACAACAGGGAGAAACAGTAATTCCCCTGCGACTAAAAATTGATCCAAAACATATCAATCTAGCAACGGAAGTAATTCGTTGTTTTGAAGAATCTGTGAATAAAACCCAAGGGGAATTAAATAAACGCTTACAGGAATTTGAAGGAGATAGTCCCGACTATCGGTTGAAACGAGGGTTAGCCCATTTATTAAGAAGTGGTTTTTGTACTTTCGAGATAGTTAGTCCCTTAGAACCTGTGGAATTACGACAAAAAGTATTTACCTTATCCGCAAAAACAATACCCAGTTTAGCCGCGACAGAACAGACCTTAGAACAGTTAGCAACTCAACTGAGTCAAGACTTAAATCGAGAAGTTCTACCCCATCAAATTTTATCGGGTCTTTATGCAGATTTACAGGAAAATCGGATTTTAACCCAATTAGATTCTCCAACGCCAGAAGCGTTATTACATCGGTATAATTTATCTCAAGTTCAGGGGATTTTCTATCAAGCTAGTCAAATTATTATTAACGCCTATCGTAATGATCCAGGGGAATATAAACTCTTATTTCGCTATTTAAAATTATTCCAATTAATGACTTATATTGAGGGAGATGCGGATCACGGTTTTACTTTAACTATTGATGGGCCAACGAGTTTATTTAAAGCTAGTACCCGCTATGGTTTATCCTTAGCTAAAATGATTCCCGCCTTACTTCATGTTACCAAATGGAGTTTAAAGGCTAAATTACAACAACGTGATCCCTATACTCGGGTGGTAAAAACGGGTTATTTTAGTTTGAATTCCGATTGCGGTTTAGTCAGTCATTATCCCCCAGGTAAACCCTATGATAGTATGATTGAACAGTCTTTTGCCGAGCGCTGGAATACCTTAAAAACCGAGTGGAAATTAGAACGGGAAGTCGATTTAATTCCAATTCCAGGGAGTGTGATGATTCCTGATTTTCGCCTAGTTCATCCCGATGGGAGAATGTTTTTATTAGAGATTATTGGTTATTGGCGACCGGAATATTTACAGAAAAAGTTCTATCAAGTTCAATCTTCTGGCTGTGATTATTTAATTTTAGCAATTTCTGAACGATTGAATTTAGAAAATGCCGGAATTAATATTAATCGTCTACCCGTCCCTGTGGTTTGGTTTAAGGATAAATTATCTCCCAAGGCGGTATTAGAAATTTTAGAAAATCAGCTTGACAATTTTAACAAAAATTAGCTATAATTAAGGGGAGGTTTAGGTTTTTATGTTTATGTTGGCTCAATCTCCTCGTGCGACTGAAACGTTATACAACCAAGACTATTATCTCTGGTTGAAAACAACGATTAACCAACTGCGTGCTAATCAGTTTTCACAGGTTGATTTAGAGAATTTACTGGAAGAATTAGAGACAATGGGAAGAAGTGAAAAACACAAGATTGAAAATTTATTAGTTAAGCTATTTGAGCATCTCCTAAAATTGCAATTTTGGCAAGGGGAAAGGGAACGAAATCAAGGACATTGGAAAGGAGAAATTATGGCATTTAGGAGACAAATTAACCAGCAACTTAAAAGCAGTCCTAGTCTGAAACCTTATATTTTAGAAATCTTTGATGAATGTTATGAAGATGCGCGGAAAGAAGCGAGCGCTCGTTCTCAACTTCCCCTAGAGACTTTTCCGGTAATTCCGATTGGATCTTTAGAACAAATTTTAGAT
>DMPJ01000146.1:0-391 GCA_003456035.1 Planktothrix sp. UBA8402 | reverse complement strand
GGCGATCGCATCTTGACTATAATATAATAATAAAGATGTTCAATTACCGTAGTAGTTAGGATTCCAAAAACTATGATAGAATCCCAAATTTTAGAAGCTATTAAGCAGATGCCGAATGTAGAGCGTTTAAAGATTATTGAGTTTACACTGCGGCTGGTGCGCGAAGAAATGGAAAAAACCGAAAAACTCAGTTTAAAAGATGCGGCTGAAATCATGCGTCCTTACTATGCAGAAGGAAGTGATCTAACTGAGTTTGTTGATGTTGATCATGGGGACTTTTACGAGTATCAAGACTATGCTTAGAGGTCAGATTTGGCTTTATCGGGCTGATCCCACCGTTGGCGATGAAATCGGTAAAACTCGCCCTTGTGTAATTGTCAGCAATGACGAC
>DMPJ01000374.1 GCA_003456035.1 Planktothrix sp. UBA8402 | reverse complement strand
GAGGGAGGGATTTGAACCCTCGGATAAATTACTTCATCACGACATTTCCAGTGTCGCGCCTTCAACCGCTCGGCCACCTCTCCAGGTGGAATATTTCATTTTTACCCACGAAAATATATACTATCATAAATTTTGGAAAGTCAACACGATCTCAGAAAATTTTTTTTTATGGCCAGTTCCCATCGCGTAGAAATTCATTATCGTCAGACAGGTGAGCGTTTTTATGTCAACGTCCCCGAAGACCGATATATTCTGCAAAGCGCCGAAAATCAAGGGGTAGACCTGCCCTTTTCCTGTCGCAATGGCGCCTGTACCAGTTGTGCCGTGCGGGTGGTCTCTGGGGAGTTGTACCAATCGGAAGCGATGGGACTCTCGCCAGACTTGCAAAAACAGGGATATGCGTTGCTGTGTGTGAGTTATCCCCGCTCCGATTTAGTTGTGGAAACCCAAGACGAGGATGAAGTGTATGAACTTCAGTTCGGACGCTACTTTGGTAAAGGTAAAGTTAAAACTGGATTACCCTTGGACGAAGATTAATCAACTTGATTTCAGGTTTAGAGGAAAATGGTATGGGGCGATATTATTGGGTTTGTTGCTTCTGCTGACCAGTTGTTCTCAACCTGACCTTCCTAAAGGCGTTTTTACCAAAGTTGAACGGGTAATTAGTGGTCAATCTCTGGAAATTCTCGATAAAACTGGTAAAATTCCGGTTTTACAACAAGTTAGACTAGCAGGAATTATCGCCCCTGATTTGAAACAAGATCCTTGGGGAGTGAAAGCAAAACAACATTTAAAACAACTTTGTGAGGGTAAAAAAATTCTATTAGAAGCAGATTTAACCGCAAAAGATCGCTATGGTCGCATCTCCGGTTATGTCTGGCTTGACGGAACTTTAATTAATGAACAGTTAGTTAAAGAGGGATATGTTTTAGCGGAAACATCTTCTATTTATCGCTCGGTGACTTCTAATTTTCAGACTCAATATAGTCAACGTTTTAACTATGCTCAAGAATATGCGCGACTCATGGGAAATGGCATTTGGAATCCAGAAAAACCCATGCGTTTAACTCCCATAGAATTTCGACAGCAACAACCGCAGAGTAATTCTAATTTGCCTTAATTTGCTGTTGGCTATTTAAAGATGGTGCGTGCGTTGTTACTTGCGCACCCTACAACTGATTACTGAAAGATGGTGAGAAAAAAGATGGTGCGTGCGTTGTTACTTACGCACCCTACGGCTGACTGTTGAAAGATGTTTAAAGATGGTGCGTGCGTTGTCACTTACGCACCCTACGGCTGACTGTTGAAAGATGTTTAAAGATGGTGCGTGCGTTGTCACTTACGCACCCTACAACTGATTACTGAAATAATAATATGAATAGAAACGAATTACAGTTTTTTTTAGATATTGCCACCTTAGCTGCTCAGGCGGGAGGTACTGTTTTAAAATACTATTTGGGGAATTTAAAAGATATTCAAGAAAAGGGACGGTCTGGGGATTTAGTCACGGAAGCGGATAAGGCGTCGGAAGCTGCTATTTTAGCGGTGTTAGAACGTCATGTCCCTGATCATGGTATTCTAACAGAAGAATCAGGGGAATTAGGTGATCTAAATAGTCCCTATCTTTGGGCTATTGATCCTTTAGATGGAACTACTAATTTCGCTCATCAATATCCGTTTTTTTCGGCTTCTATCGGATTATTAATTAATGGTGTTCCTCAAGTGGGGGTAATTTATGATCCTTTTCATGATGAATTATTTCAAGCCGCCAAAGGATTAGGAGCAACCTGTAATAACCGTTTAATTAGTGTGTCTAAAACTGATAGTTTAGATAAAAGTTTATTGGTTACAGGTTTTGCTTATGACCGTAGAGAAACGACGGATAATAATTATGCCGAATTTGCCTATTTAACCCATTTAACCCAGGGAGTTCGTCGCAGTGGTGCGGCTTCAATTGATTTAGCTCATACCGCCTGTGGACGTTTAGATGGCTATTGGGAACGGGGTTTATCTCCTTGGGATATGGCGGCGGGAATTGTATTAGTAGAAGAAGCGGGAGGGAAAGTAACAGCTTATGATACCAGTCCGTTTCAAATTAGTTCCGGTCGAATTTTAGCAACTAATGGTTATTTACATGAAAGTTTAAGTCAAGCGTTAATAAAAACACCGCCTTTATCGAGTTGGGAAATATAAAAGCGATTGCCATAAACCGTCCCTAAAAACTCCTAAACTCGACGATTTTCCTCATCCGCCGGATCACCATAAGGATCTTCACTAGCGGGGCGGACATTGCCAAATTGTCCCTCATCCGCCGGATCTCCATAAGGATCTTCACTGGCGGGGCGGACATTCGGAAATCTTTCCTCATTCGCCGGATCTCCATAGGGATCTTCACTGGCGGGATAAACTTGTTGATTCTCATTATCATTATGTTGCTGATCAGGGTTTAAAACAGAGTCAGCTATTTTTCTTAAAAAATTTTCAACCATGATTTTGTTCCTTTTTCTATTACTTTAATCTGTGAATAAACTGATCGGTTTTTAACGTGCAGGGACAGGATTTTGAATAACATCATTGATATTTAAACCTGTAGATTTGCCGTTATATCCCTGAAAATCTTGATAGGGTCTAGCTTGTTCTTCTGGAACCTGAATTCCTTCTACTGGGGGAGTTACCCAATGGGCGCGACCTTCCGCATCTCGATAATAAACCCGGCCATTTTTGGATAAATAATATTTACCCTGTGACCCCTGTTCTTGTCGATCTTTATGTTGATTATATATATAGTAAAGAGCCGCTGCTCCTACTAAAACTGCAACTTTCTGACCATTGGAAAATCCTTGTTTTGCTTGAGGTTGTTGAGCAGGTGGAGGCGCAACGGCTCCCCCCCGGGTATCGTCCACCGGAGGCGGCGGACTACTATAGCTTTTAGAACCGCCACAAGCATTTAAAAGCGGAACCATCAACAACACGGACATTAATAACGCCATCGGTTGTGCAAATTTATGATGCTTGATGGGGGATAGTGTTTGCATTGCGCCTCCTATTTTTTAGGCGAAACATAATAGATGATCAAAGCTGTTTTTTTGATCTGTTTTTACTTTCTTATCTTGAATTAATTGATTAAATTAAACATCCCACTATAGAGATAGAAATCAAAAAATATTTAGCCATTAGGACTATATAATTATGTTGAGATTCTATTTGATTTATTAGAGCTAAATTCACCAATCGGCATGGTGGGCAAGGCTTACCCTACAATTTCCCTATTTTCTGCTATAAAAGGATGAGATAGGTATAAAAAATAGAAAAGAAAAAGCTATCTATAGATTAATCTAAAAAATACTAATTTAATCAATAGATAGCTCTATAAAAATTGTTGAGTTCATGTTACTTTTTAAAAATCCCACATCACGGGACTATCATCTAAATGATCAGTAACAGTCCGTCCGATTTTATCAATTTTTGCTAAATCTTCAGGAGAAAGATTAATCTGAGCAGCTTGAGTATTTTGTTCGGCTTGTTGAACATTTCTGAACCCGATAATAGCGTTAGTCTGGGGTTGATAAATTAACCAAGCGATCGCTAATTGTCCTAAACTACATTGATAACTTTCTGCAATTGGTCGTAATTGTTCTAAGGCATTTTGCACCCGTTGATAATGGTCTTTATTGGCAAATAATTTATTTTTAGACCGATGATCTCCCTCAGCAAATTGATGATTAGGGCCGAATTTTCCGGTTAATAAACCTTGGGCTAAGGGAGAATAGGCTAAAATAGAAATATTCTGTTCAATGCAATAGGGCATAGCATCTGTTTCTACATTACGCCAGAATAAAGAATAGGGCGGTTGTAAACTTTCTATTCTTCCATATTGTGCTGCTTCTTCTAACTGAGAACGAGAAAAATTAGAAACCCCAATTGCCCGAATTTTGCCCTGTTCTTTTAAGTCGTTTAAAGCCCCCATTGTTTCTGCAATAGGAACAATTTCCGAATTCATAAATCCAGAAGGCCAATGAATTTGATATAAATCAATATAATCCGTATTCAGATTTTTTAAAGATAGTTCACAGGCTTCAATCACTTGATCATATTTTAAATGATTTGCAAAAACTTTACTAGCATAAATAACTTGATCTCGGACATCAGATAAGGCTTGAGCTACAATTTGTTCCGAGTGTCCTTCCCCATAAATTTCTGCGGTATCAACGGTGGTAATACCCGCATCAAAGGCGGCACGAATGGCTTTAATAGTTTCTGCATCTTCAATTCCCACCCACATCCGTTTTCCCGCTTGCCAAGTTCCGATTAAAATTGGAGTAATTAAAATATCAGATTGGCCTAGAATTCGTTTTTCCATGTTAAGTTCCTCAGTTGTAGGTTATTATTATATCTAAAATTAGAGACAAGAGAATTATTTGTTACATTGATCATTTTCACAAAACGTCTAGTAAACATGGAAGATTACCAAGCCGCTTTTTTACAGCGTCATAACGATACCGAAATACTTTGTTCATCTAACCGAAAAGTAGCCGCCATGCACTTTGGTGGTGTTACCATAGAGTGTCTGCTAAAATCAATGATATTGGCTTCATTACCCAAAGGTGCAAGCAGAGAATGGAAAACTGACGATAACTCTCCTGGACACACAATCACAAATCCACGACATAGTTTTCAAGATGCTTTGAAGCGTCACAATCGACTCCATACTAGGGTTCAAAATTTGCCGGAAGTAATGAAATGGTTAGTCACAGTTGAAAATCCGAAAAATCAACATTTTATAGATATGCGCTACTCTAGTAATGAACCTAATGATCCAGAGTATAAGCAATGGCTATTTGCCTATAAAAGTCTCATAGGTTGGTTACAGAAGCAAGCTACTAAACTTTAAAGAGGCAGATATGGAGGAAATCTGGCAACTATCATTGAAACGGCAGCTTACGGACACTTATGTGCAGAGTCCGCAGGAATGGACTGACATCATTATTTCAACTTCTGGACTTTTGAATTTAACAATTGTAAGCGATCGCTTTAAGGAATTATCTTTACCACAGAGAAGGGATCAATTACAAAACATCCTAAGTAAATTTAAGATATCCCCAGGTTTTATTTCTTTATATACATTAGAAGAAGCACGCTCTCTGAATTTGTCAGCCCCACAACTTGTCAATGGAAGCTCAATAAATACTTGGCAAGATTTAGCTTTATGGGCAGCAAATCCACAAAATCAATCCCAATTTTCTCAACCTCAACCCCGTATTCCTCGAACAGTAAC
>DMPJ01000557.1:12332-14988 GCA_003456035.1 Planktothrix sp. UBA8402 | reverse complement strand
ATCAACATCAACATCAACATCACCATTAATGTGAATTAAAAAGTGGCAATTAAAATGCTCAGTATCAAGGTCATGAATCAAATTAAACTCTAGGTTTTTTATGGCATCTATATCTTCAGTGAAACCCAGTCTAGTTAATCTATCTCCTCTGGAATTCACTCAGTTATCCCATCCCCCTTTACTGATTGATGTTCGCAGTCAATTAGAGTATGTCACAGGTCATGCTCCTGATGCGATTAATCTGAGTTTACCTCGAATTTTGATGGCAAGAATTTCTGGAATTCGTAACTGGATTTTACCCCAATGGTTTCGAGAGTTAAGCAAAGATAAACCCATTGCTGTTATTTGTTTAACATCTCACCGCAGTCCCATTGCTGGCGACTTCCTAATTAAGTTAGGATTTGCCCAGGTATTCAATATTACGGGTGGTATGGTAGAATGGCAAAAATTGAACCTAGAAACAGTAAAATCTAAACTTTAATCGTTAAGTATTGGGGGATATTTTATCTCCCAATACCAACATTGTATTAACCCTAAATAGGTGATAATATTTAATCATCAATACTGGTTATAAAATTATGTGGAACAGTGCAATTACCGCTTACTTTCATTATTTAGGGTTTATGTTGGCTTTTGCCGCGCTCACCGTAGAGGTTTTCAACTTAAAAAAAGAAATGACCCTCGATGAAGCCAAAAGAGTTGCCTTTGCTGACGCTGTTTATGGGATAGCTGCAACGATAATTCTGATTACAGGAATATTAAGAGTGATCTACTTTGGGAAAGGCAGCGATTACTACTTAAACAATCCCTTTTTTCAGGCTAAAATGGCAGTATTTATCCTCGTTAGCTTGTTTTCATTGTATCCAACATTTACGTTTATTTTGTGGTTTAAAGACTTACAAAAAGGTCAAATTCCTAGCTTAGAAATTGCCAAATTTAATCGAATTACTTGGCTGATCAAAGGGGAGTTAATCTGTTTTACTGTCTTGCCACTATTAGCCGCGGTAATGGCGAGAATGAGCCAGTGGAGTTAAATAAAAAAAATGAAATTTTCCAACTTATCTCAAATTCAAAAACGTCTATTTGCCTGGGGAATGTCAAAAGCAAATGCCGCCGATGGGAGCGCGATAGAACTGATTGACTGCCCTGATTATTCCACCTTGGCAGAACTCAAACAAGGGCTGTTAGGATCTTTAGAAGGAAAAGTATTGGAAATTGGCCCTGGTGCTGGCTCGAACCTCTCCTATTACCCAAAAAATATTGATTGGATAGGGGTTGAACCCAATCTTTTTATGCACCAGTATCTCGAACAAGAAGCAGATAGTCAAGGATTAAAAAAGATCAGATTATCCCCAGGAAGTGCTGAAAAATTACCCGTTGAAAATAATAGTATTGATAGTGTAGTCAGTACCCATGTTCTCTGTTCCGTCAGCAATATTGATCACAGTTTACAAGAAATTAAACGCATTCTCAAACCAGGTGGAAGTTTCATTTTTTTAGAACACGTTGCCGCCGAGTGTTGCACTTGGACACGCCGAACTCAGGATAGCATTGAACCCTTATGGAAAGTTTTATTTGATAACTGCCATCCTAACCGAAACACTTGGAATGCCTTAGAAAATGCTGGATTTGAGTCAGTCAATTATCAGCAATTTAGCCTGTCAATTCCCATAGTCAGTCCTCATATTGCCGGAGTAGCTAAGAAGGCGAAAACCCTTGATTAATTAATAATTTAAACGGAGTAAAAATTATGCAGCTTTCCAAAAATAATCTCCAAGAAAAAGTAGATCAAGTCTACGATGTCATTGTTATTGGTGGCGGTGCCGGAGGACTTTCTGCTGGTATTTACTTACAACGCTATCGTCTGTCTAGTTTAATTATTGATAAAGGCAAAGCTCGATCTTTTTGGATGCAAGAATTACACAATTATTTGGGTTTACCCCCCGATACACCAGGACGGGTTTTATTACAACGTGGAAAAGAACATTATGGGAGTTTAGATGGAGATTTTCTGAATGGTTTTGTCGAAGACGTGACCGATGAGGGAGAAACCTTTGCTGTCAAGGTTAAAGTCGGTCGTCAAAATAGTATTGATGCGGTTTTTAGAACAAAATACCTAATTGCTGCAAGCGGAATTATCGACCATTTACCGCCCTTAGATGATATGCGGAATGTTTATGATTATGCGGGTTATAACTTGCACGTTTGTATGNNGATTGATAAAAAATGCGGTTTCTTTGCTGGGAGTGAAGCAGCTATTGAGGAAATGGTATTTAATTTAAGTTGGTTTACCCCCTATATTACTATTTTTACCCATGGAGTATTTAGCGTGAGCGAACCCCTGAAAACTAAACTGCGAGAACACGGTTATCCGGTCAGAGAAACACCCATTCAACAGTTTTTAGGAAAAAATCATCAAATGACAGGAGTTGAGTTAACAGATGGAACAATTATAGAGTTAGAAACTGGTTTAATTTCCATGGGTTCTCATTATCACAATACCTATCTCAAGGGAATTAACCTAGAACTCCAAGGTAACAATTTAGTCACGGATAAAATGTGCCGTACTTCTCATCCTAGAATCTTTGCCATCGGGGATTTAAAAGTTGGGTTAAATCAAGTGATCATAGCAGCAGGAGATGGCGCTTTAGCAGCT
>DMPJ01000557.1:1758-12318 GCA_003456035.1 Planktothrix sp. UBA8402 | reverse complement strand
TAATCATATAGATTAGGGCTGAAGATATTGGCGATCGCTAAACCATTAAACCCCCCCAAATTATAACTAATATATCTGATGAAAAATTCGTTTTTTATTACTGTTTTAGTGGAAAATACCGCCACTGGTAGAGGGTTATTAGGAGAACATGGACTCTCTTATCTTATAGAAACAGGTGAGTCCCGAATTTTATTCGATACCGGACAGGGATTAGTATTAAAACATAATGCTCAACAGTTGGGAATTTCTTTACAAAATTTAGATGCTGTGGTTCTCAGTCATGGTCATTACGATCATGCCGGGGGTTTAATCCAAGTATTAGAAGAATGTAATTCTACCAAATTATTCCTACATCCATCCGCACTACAACCCAAATTTAGTAATCGAGGAGAAATTGGTTCTCCAATTCAGGATAAAGAACTGTTAACCCAGAAATTTAGTCAGTTAATTTGGACGGATCAACCCACAGAAATTATCCCTGGAGTCTCCGTAACTGGTACAATTCCTAGGGTTAATTCTTGGGAGAATACAGGGGGTAATTTTTGGCAAGATTCCCAGCATGATCAAGTTGATTTAATCTTAGACGATCAAGCATTATTTATCGACGCACCCGAAGGTTTAGTGGTGATTTTAGGGTGCGCTCATGCCGGAGTTATTAACACCTTGAACTATATTACAAAACTGACTGGGAAAGAAAAAGTTTATGCTGTAATTGGGGGAATGCACCTGTTAAATGCCAGTAGAGAGCGCCTGCAAGCAACGGCAGAAACCTTGACCCAATATCAGGTGCAAATTATCGGTGCTAACCACTGCACAGGAATGACAGCCCTAGCCTTTTTATGGCATCATTTCTTAGGAAAATGTATCAGTTGCTCCGTTGGTACTCGCTTAAAATTTGGTGTTTAACTAAAAAAAATAATTAATTTAGTTGTTCAAATTTTGATCTAGTTTAGGAAAACCTCCTTTTTGATAAACAGCAATTTGTTCAGGGGTTTGTAAATCCATAAAATCCGCCAACTCACTATAGGTGACACATCGGACTTCCGGTTTCCCACAAACCGCCTCAGCAAAACGAAATAGCGCATTCCAGTAAGCTCCTTTATTCCAAGCTGAAAAGTGATGACCAATATGTATCGGAGCGCGGTTGCCAGAATAGTTACTCTGAAAGTATTTTAAATAAGTTTGAAAAGTATCTTCTTCGTAGCGCTTGGCATCACCATAATTAGGTTTTGCCTGAGAATGGAGATAGTAAAAGTTATAATCCATTGATAGAACATTTTTGCGGCTAATGGCCGTCGTTAAAGAAGCCAGGGGAAAATTCCAAATCCCATTTTCTAGTTTCGGCCAGTAATTTGCCGACGCGACTTTGCTCGTATCATAGCGAAATCCGGTTTTTTTCAAGGTTTTATATAAACCCGGACTCTGACCCAACTCAGGGGCGCGAAACCCTTGAATGGCGCTGCGGTCAAAGGCCAAAGCACCCTTCAAACCGTTGATTTTGTAGGCATCAAAAATAAACTGGTCAAAATATTCAAACTCTCGCGTCCAGTCCGCCTCACTCCAGTGACTACCATCAAAGTGACCCACCGCATGAGAACCAATTTCATGACCTTCTTGGTATGCTTGGTTTAACTGTTCCAGGCGGAGATTAATCTCTTGCTTAGTGCCACCCCAACCAATGGCAGACCGTCCCCGACCTTTTCCCCCAGGAGGTTTATAGAGGTTGCGTTTCTCATTATTAACAAAATAAACCCCACTAATAAAATAGGTAAAGTGAACTGGGATATTTTTTTTTGCCATACTTTGAGTAAAGTTGCGAGATTTTTTCCAAGCATCAAGGGAATATGAGCCATCAAAAGCCAGGAGAACAAACTGAGGAGGACGACCTGCCACATAGTTTTGATCCTGAATTAGTTTATACAGCAAGGCGGAACTCCAGCGAGTTGACCCGCAAGCATCACCCCCATCAGCATCCTTACAGGCGGCAACAAGTTCTTGGGAAAAAGGGCCTAACGCCTCATTTCCCTCAACACAGTAGCCCAGAATTTGATTCAGGCGACTACCATCGGGACAACGGCCTTTTCCGTATGCTTTGATAAACAAGGGTTCAGGCCATTCCTTGGTATTACAGACATTGCCACCATCCAAGTCACGGCATTTTTGCAGCATTCCCTGGGTAAAAGGCCCCAAAGCGTTTTCACCGTTAGAATAGAAATAACCTCCTAAACTATTAACAGGTTTTTTTAGGATGGGTTTTGGGGTTTCGGAGACTGCTGACTGTTCGCTAGGTAAAACCAGCAAGGAGGGCTTGGCGCAACCCCAGAATATTAAGGATGAACCGATATAAATGCAGGTTTGATAAAACCATTTTGAAGTTTTTAACACGATACTCTCCTTCTTCAACAAACTACCAAATTCTACCATTTGTAGTAAGCCCTTCAGGGCTTAGAGCCTTGAAGGGCTCACTACGAAATAAAGATTTGATAATATAATTTTTGAGGGAAAATTACCCCCAGAATGAATCGTTAAGGTAATAATTTTATCATCAATTAAATGGGTCTGATTCTGGGGTTTTTCGGTTCCTGAGTTAACTGGATAAGCCGGAAAACAAGCCCCGCTTATACTTAAACGTAAACAATGATTTTCGGGAATTTTAATACAAGTTGGTTGCAGTTGAATTTGATAAGAATTTATGTTTTTTTCTTGACTAAAATCATTATTTGTGTTAGGTTTAATGGGAGTAATTCGTTGATATCCTTGACTAAAATTATAGACACTACCATCGAGTTTAACTTCCGATAAAATCGCAGATAAATCAAAACTCGGTGTATCTGCTTCACAGTAAATTTCTACGGATAAATTCCCGGCTAAATATAAATCTTGAGTCAAGGGTTCGGTGGTATAGGTAACAATATCACTACGACAATCTAAGCTAGAATGGTCAAAGGAACCCGTTGGATACATGGCATGACCTCCGAGGGCTGGAACCGGACGCCAAGGGTCGTGGACAAAGACATCTTCTTGAGAATTTTCAGGACAATTTGGGGTTAATATTCCAGCATCTTCTCGTAAATTAGCCAGTCCATTTGTTGACAAATAATAAACTAGGGAGGGTGATGACGGCCATTGTTTAAATTGTCGCCATACTTGACTTCCCATCTCAAATAAACAAACCTGATTTTGATTAAAAATTGTATTTTTTTTGCCTTTTAAAAAAGTATCAAACCATTGAATTTGGAGGCTATCAATACAGGTTGATGCTGTTAACCCATAATTCACAGACCCGACCTTTCTCCCCCAAGGAAGATGCGCCCAGGGGCCAACAATTAAATATTGGGGGGAGGAGCTACGCTTCACCATTTCTTGATAAAAATTAATTGTTCCTCTTAAATAGGTATCAAACCATCCCCCAATATGCAGCATCGGTAAGTCTAAATCATCTAATTTTGGCGAAAGATTTTGCCAATATTCATCTGGTTGATTATGGGCTAACCATTCGTGATAAAATGAATCTGAATCATGGATTTTTAACAAATCTGGACTAGCAGGAATTAGATCAAAAAACGGTAAATTTCGAGAGGCTTGATACAGAGAATTATAGGCTGTTTCATCCCCTTTTAATCGGGCTGTTTCGGCGGAAATTTGAATCGCCCATCCGAGGTTAGCATATAAACAAAAAGCTCCTCCTTCATAGGCCCAATCTCCATATAAATCATGGCTCATCATCGCCGGACAGATAGTTTTTAATGCTTTCGGACGGCTAGAAGCGGCATAAACTTGAGTTAATCCTTGATAAGAAAATCCATACATTCCCACCTGAGAATTGCTATAGGGAAGATTTGCGACCCAATTAATAGTATCTAAGCCGTCTTCTATTTCATTAGTAAAAAGTTTGAATTTGCCTTCAGAGGTTCCTCGTCCTCTCACATCTTGAATAACTACAATATACCCCTGTTGAGCATACCATTTTGGATGGGCATAAACAACGGTAGATGCGATCGCTTTTCCATAGGGTTGTCGCATTAATAAAACGGGTAATTTTTCCTCTGTCTGGGGTCGGTAAATATCCGCATCCAGTCGAATACCATCCCGGGTAATTAGAGAAGCTGTTTCTTTAATAATCATCTTTTTAAACTGATAACTGATTATCGTGATGTTTCTTGTACAATATCTTTTAAATCAAAAGCAGCATCACTGAGTTTTTGAATTCCTAGCTTAATTTGACCCATACCCAGAGTGGTATCCTGAGCATTTTTATTCAGATTATTCATCGCCACCACAACCTGTTGAATGGCTACGGCTTGTTGCTTAGAATTTAATGAAATTTGCTGAGAACTTTGAACAATATTACTCAGTTCTATTGACATATTATTAAAAGCAGAAGCAGTTTTTTGAGCTAAATCTACGGTATTTTCCACACTTTTAATCCCCGCTTCAGTCACCACTCCTGTTAAATTATTTGATTGTTTAATTCCCATAACTAAGTTATTAATTTGATGGGCAGATTTTTGACTTTCATCGGCTAATTTTCTAATCTCTGAAGCCACAACAGAAAACCCTTTTCCATATTCTCCGGCTCGGACGGCTTCTACAGCCGCATTCAGCGCTAACATATTAGTTTGATTGGCTAAATCACCCACCAATTGAGATATACTCCCAATTTGATTAGTTTGTTCACTCAGACGTAAAATTTGTTCAGCAATTGCTTCAACTTTCTCTTTTGTTTGGTTCATTTCTACCAAAGTTTGCTTAACTAATTCATTGCCATTTTCTGCTAGGTTTAAAACTTGTTTGGCTCCTAAAGTTGAAGTTTCCGCCTGTTCGCTGGCTTGTTTTGCCGAAAATTCTAATTCATCCATCGTGCGGGTGGTTTCATTAACCGAACTTGCTTGACTGCTGGTAATTTTTTCCTGTTGGTCAACGGCTACATTAATTTCTAAGGAAGAATTATCAATTGCGTCAATTGCTTGACTAATTTTCCGGCTGACGAAGGAAGAAATTAACCAGGCAATAATAAAAGCCGTCAACGCTGAAATTATTGAACCAAAAATCAATAAGTTAATCGCATTTTGTAGGGTATTTCTAGCTTGAATATTTTCTGCATTGAGTCTTTTAATTTCTGTATTATTGAATTCAGAATTAAGAGTTAAAAAATTCAAAAGCAGTTTACTACCTATACCAGATTTAAAAAGTTCTAAAGCTTCTTTTCTCTTTTTCTGTTCTAGCAAACTAACTAACTGACTTTGATATTGGTTATAGTTTTTGGCGATTTCATTCATTTGTTCAAATCGTTGTCTCTGTTCGGCAACAGTAATCGTATTATCCAGAGTATTACTACCCTCTTGGAAACTCTGCCAACTTTGTTGATATAATTCTAAAAATTGCGATTCTTCAGCAATAAGATAAGCCCGACTATTGGCGACCATATTACTCCCCGATAACGCCATTTTATCCACTTCAATAATCGTTTTTTGGACGTTTTCAACTTGATTAAATGCCTCAAATACCTTATTGGCATTGGTATAAACAATGTAGGTAGAACCCGCAAACATAAGAACGGGGATACCATAACCAAAAAGCATTTGAGTTCTGAGCTTAAACTGGCTCAATAAATGCTTTTTATCACTATAATTTCTGTCAAAACTATTTGCCATATTCTCAACTCCTAAGTTATCATAAAAAAAGGTTGTTTAATTACTAATTAATTCTGAAGGTAAGACTTGATTTAATTTTCCGCTTCGATATCCCTCCAAGTCTAAAGTAACATAAATAAAGCCCAATTCTTGAAAGGCTTGGACTAATTTGGGTAATTCAGTGATTAATACAAAGTCTTTAATTTCTTCGGGGGATAATTCTATCCGTGCGGTATCTCCCTCCGAACGAACTCGCAGATTTTTCCAGCCTA
This sequence comes from Planktothrix sp. UBA8402, assembly GCA_003456035.1. Lineage (GTDB taxonomy): Bacteria > Cyanobacteriota > Cyanobacteriia > Cyanobacteriales > Microcoleaceae > Planktothrix. The sequence continues at coordinate 6,413 of DMPJ01000557.1, read as the reverse complement.
ATTTTCTCAAATAAACTTCCGCCCTACCAACCCGTTGTAATTTAGCAATGGTTATTTCTTCTGTATAGGGAAACCGTGAACTTAAGCAGGGTTGAGCAGGTTTATCCCAAGCTTTTAAACCGAGATATTTAGCAATTTCTCGGACTTGGGTTTTGCTAACTCCCAATTCCGCTAAAGGTGAACGGACTCCTCGTTCTTTTGCAGCTTGAATTCCAGGGCGATAGTCGCGTAAATCATCAGCATTAACTCCATCAACAATATAAAGATAACCCCAGTTTTGAGCTAAGGGTTTGAGGCTATCATGGAGTTCACTTTTGCAAAAGTAGCACCGATTAACCGGGTTTGATGTATAGTTAGGATTAGCCATTTCTTGGGTTTGAATTTCCTGATGTTGAATCCCAATTTCGGCGGCTTGAATGCGAGCATCTTCTAAGTCTTCGGGTAACAAAGACGGAGAAACAGCCGTTACTGCTAAAGCTTGATCTCCCAATACATTATAGGCGATTTTAGCAACTAGGGTGCTGTCTATGCCTCCAGAATAAGCGATTAATGCCCGTTCCATTTCTTGAAATAGAGCTTGGAGTTGTTGTAATTTTTCTGTGACTATCATAGTTTGGATTAAACCTAATTTTATAATTTAACTAAAATTCTCTCTGCCAAAAAATTGCAATGGACAGGGATAATAATAGAACCATATAAATGATAGCATAAATGGCATTAGTCATCAACAATGAGGATGGGGGTAGGTAGCCATAAACGGCTTCATTTTTTAAATCTAGTCGCGCTAAATCTGGTAAAATTATATAGGTGGTTCTCATAATTTGTTCTAATGTGGGGTTTTCACTGACCTTTCCTAATGCTAGTAAGTCGCGGCTTAGACTTCCCATAGCATAAACACCAAGGGTTAATAAACTGGCGAGAAGGGAACTGGTAAATACTCCTAATAAAATCCCTACAGCCGCAACTAAAGATAATTGTAGCCACATAAATACAAAAGCAATAGTAAGACTGGTGGAAGGATAGGAAATTTTATTGAAACTGAGAATTCCAAAAAATAACAGAGTCATTACCAGGATTAAAACAGCAATAAAAGCGGAAATGCCAAAATGTTTTCCGATAATTAATTCTGCCGGACTAACGGGTTTAGAAACTAATAGATAAACTGTTTTTTTATCAATTTCTTTATTAATCAAATTAGCACTAACAAAAACCGTAATTAGTAAGCCGAGCAAACTAATCATTGCTATCCCAAAATCAAGAGTAATTTTATTTTCTAACCCGGCGGATACTTCGGGAAGTAAACGAATAGAAGCCATTAAAAATACAGCAAAAATGCCAATAATATAAAGAATGCGATCACGAATTACTTCTAAAAAAACGTTACTAGCAATGGTAAAAATTCTGTTTAAATTCATCTTAATTTCCCAATTATTATTGTAGTAAGGTTTGACAGAGAATGGGCAATCTCCTTATTCTGGTTCTATTTCAAGAAAGGAATAGGGTTTAAACTCTGGATTAATTGTAGCAGAATCAGGTTGTAAAGTCTTAGGTGTAGGAATAATTTCTCGATCCCTTGGCGACCAATTTTTCACTCGCAGAGAAAATTCTATCCAACAATAAATATTAATGTGAATTAGAAAAATAATAATAAATCCTATGCGAACTAAAGGAGGGGGAGACTGGATTTTAAATTTATCTTTAATAAATTCCAGAATAAAGATTAAACAAGCTGCTATAATTGGCCAAGATTTTAAGGCGAAATTAGGTCTAGTTATTTCTGTTTTTTGATAGATAATCAAACATAGTAAGAATGAAGTAATCCAAGGACTTAAGGAAATTTTCCCAATTATAAATGGAGGTTCATTAGTTCTAATACCAATAGCAATTGTCAGTATTAATAAACTCAATAAAGCCAAATTATTTCTAGTATCTTCATTGTTAAATACTAAAATAGATGCTACCCAAACGATAATACTGATCAATATAAACGTTCTCCAGTCTAGGGGATGAGCGGGTTTAATAATATTTAAAATAGCGATCAGTTTTTTCATTTTATTTTAAAATAAATAACGTAAATACCAATGCCAAAAATAGGGAATAACTTAAAGTATGGGCTACTAATATTACCCTGAAATCCTTGTATTGTTCAGATATTTTAATCCGTTCTTCTGAATTTCCTGAAAATACTTTGGTAACTTGACCAATATCTCCACTTAATAAAAATCGTAAGATTTCAAATCCGATCCATTTAACTAATAGTAAGCAAGTAAAATTAAAAGCTGTCAATAAAAAAATAACAAAGGATGTTTTGTCAAGCTGTTCTACTAATAAATAATCAATTAATTGTCTTCGAGCTTCCGATGGTAATATTGCTTCTGCATTTAAAACAATAATCCATTCACAGAAACTCGCCAATAAATTGAGAGTCATCCCATATTGTACACTCAATTTTGGCGAGATATTAAAACTTTTCTTAAAAATCCAGGCTTCAATTGTGATCGAGACTAAAAGCCGAATAACTCTTAATAAAATTACTCTCAATATAATCTTGACTGGCATATATTTAACCCAAATTAAATAAATGAAATTGCTCATTTCCCATTCCTCGTCTCAATAATTACCACTTAGGGTGAGAAAAAAATAGAGTTTCTGCGGCTTCTGTATCCAAAGGTTTAGCGAATAGATAACCCTGAGCTAATTCGCAACCTAAAAGCCGGAGTAGGGATAATTGTTCTTGGTTTTCAATTCCTTCAGCCACAACACTCATACCTAAATGATGGGCGAGGTTGAGAATTGCTTGAACTACTTCTAAATTTTTTTCCATAGAATCCAAGTTACTAATAAAAGAGCGATCAATTTTAATAATATCTAAGGGAAATCGGTGTAAATAACTTAAGGAAGAATATCCTGTCCCAAAGTCATCTAAACTTAACTGAATTTGGCGAGCTTTGAGTTGTTCAAATAGTTCCGATGCCAATTCGGGGTTATCCATAATTGCAGTTTCTGTAATTTCTAATTTTAAGTTTTTACTATCTAATTGCAGACTTTCAAGAACTTGATCAATTTGTTCAATTAAATTAGGTTGAGAAAACTGCTTGACGGATAAATTAACACTCATGGTAATGTCAAAAATTTCCCCTCGTTGGGCTGATTTTTCTTGCCATAATTTTAGTTGACGACAGGAGTTTTCTAACACCCAAAATCCCAAGGGAATAATTAAACCTGTTGCTTCAGCAATGGGAATAAAATCATTGGGTGGAACTAAGCCCCGTTGGGGATGTTTCCAACGAACTAAGGCTTCAAAACTACTAATTCTTCCCGTTAATAAACAAATAATCGGTTGATAATAAACAATGAATTCTTGACGGTCAATGGCACGGCGGAGGTCATTTTCTAATTGTAAACGAGTTAAGGCGCGGGTGTGCATATCTTGATTGAATACTTGATAACGGGCTTTTCCTAAAGTTTTGGCTTGATACATAGCTGTATCTGCATCCCTGAGCAAATGTTCGGGCTGTTCATACTCTACATTTCCTAAAACAATGCCAATACTGGTATTAATAAAAACTTCATGTTCATGGAGTAAAAAAGATTTACTTAAAGCCTGTTGAATTGTTTCCGCTAATAAGGTGGCTTCATCAACAGATTCAATCTGTTCTAACAGGACTGTAAATTCATCCCCTTCAAATCGAGCTAAGGTATAATTAGGATTAATACAATCGGCTAATCTTTGCGCCACAGCCTTTAATAGTTGGTCTCCTGCTAAATGCCCCAAAGAATCATTAACAACTTTAAAATCATCACAATCAAGAAATAATACCGCAAACTGAGAGCTAGGATAGGTGTGGGTATAAGCCAAAACTGCCATCAATCTTTCCATAAAAAACACTCGATTAGGTAAACCCGTGAGTGCGTCATGGGATGCGTTATGTAACAATCGTAAATTGGCTTGTTCTAGTTCTTTAGTTCGTTCTCTGACCCGTTGTTCTAGTTCTGTATTTAATTTTTGAATTTGTAATTTTGCCGATTGTAAATTTAATTGATTTTTGATTCTAGCTAAAACTTCTCGAATTTCAAAAGGTTTGGTAATATAGTCTAAGCCGCCTACTTCAAAGGCTTGAATTTTATCAAAAACTTCATTTAATGCGCTTAAAAAAATTACTGGAATATCCCGGGTACGTTCGGAAGATTTTAACTGTTTACAAACATCATATCCACTCATTTGAGGCATCCGAATATCTAATAAAATTAAATCTGGTGGGTCAGCAATCGCCGCCATAATCGCCGCAGAACCATTAATTACGCAGCGCACATTATACCCTTGTTCTGTTAACATCGCTGACAAGAGATATAAATTATCAGGTGTATCATCAACAATCAAAATATTGGTCAGTTGGTTATCTGGTTGAGAATCATTCATTAGCAAAGACTATAAACACAGGAGAAGATGGGTATAGGGTCAAAGTTTAGCGCAAAATTTCTTGAATCATCTGATTAGCTTGTCTGCCATAGCTCCCCCCAAATAAGTTAAAGTGATTTAGAATATGGTAAAGATTATAAATCATTTTACGACGCGCATAACCAGAATTTATAGGAAAAATAGTCTGATAACCTTGATAAAAATGAGGAGGAAACCCGCCAAATAATTCCGTCAT
>DMPJ01000557.1:227-1745 GCA_003456035.1 Planktothrix sp. UBA8402 | reverse complement strand
AGAAATCGCCGCATTTCCTCCCCATAAATCCCCATGAACTAAGGAAGGTTTAGGATCATAATTAGCCAGTAACTCTGGAATTTTTTTAAGTAATTTTTCTTCCTGTTCAAAATAGCCTCCTTGCCGTTTCGCCAGTTTCAATTGATAGCCAATTCTATGTTCTTGCCAAAATTCAATCCAATTATTTGTCCAGGTATTAATTTGAGGTGTAGAACCAATCGTATTATTAATTTCCCAGCCAAAATTTTCACACCCAGGATAATCTTGTTCCGGTGTCCACCGATGCAGTAACGCTAAGTTTTTTCCCATTTCTTCCCAGGCTGAAGGATCGTTTTTTCCGGCTAAATTTAGCCATTCTAAGACTAGATAAGCGGAATTTCCCAACCCTCCCCAACAAATTACTTGAGGAACTCTAATTGTCCGGGTTTTCCAAATTTGTTGAACCCCTAAAGCCTCAGCCTCAAACATTGCTACTTGACTTATTTGATTAAGTTTAATAAAATAGTGACGAGAACCTTGGCTAATTTGATATCCTTGATTGATACATCCTCCACCGACGGCATGGCGATCGCAAATTTGAAACGGTTCTCCCGTAGCCTGACTAATTTGTTCAGCGATTTGATCCCACATCATATCTGAAAGTTTTTTAAACTTTAGTGATTTTTCTAGTTTTATTGTATCAAATTAAAATCATCGGAATATTAAAATCAATAACGTGATTCAACCAAGAATAAACCATCAATTCTGAAAAACCGAGTTTCTAGTTGAGCAAAAACCCCGACAAAAACGCTAATATTAAGATATGTAAAGCTATATTTCACAAATCCATTCAATTATGCACATCTTTGGACTTGGTAAAAAACTGAAAATGCCTTCGGCTTCCGACGCCTTACCCGGACGCAAACAAGTCATGTCCGTACCCGATAAACATTATGTCAATGGTAATCCCCTGAAACCCCCCTTTCCCCCAGGCTTAGAAATGGCGGTGTTTGGAATGGGTTGTTTTTGGGGTGCAGAACGTCGATTTTGGCAGCAGGAAGGCGTGTTTAGCACCTCCGTTGGCTATAGTGCCGGATTTACTCCTAACCCTACTTATGAAGAAGTTTGTAGCGGGCTAACGGGACATAACGAAGTCGTGTTAGTGGTTTATGATCCGAAAATTATTACTTATGAACAATTGCTGAAAGTCTTTTGGGAAAGCCATAACCCGACTCAGGGAATGCGTCAGGGTAACGATGCTGGGACACAATACCGTTCAGGAATTTATGTTTATTCGGAGCGACAACGGGAATTAGCAGAAACCTCCCGNNAGAGCCACAACGGGAATTAGCAGAAGCCTCCCGGGACACCTATCAAATCGCCCTCAAACAAGGAGGTTATGAAACGATAACCACCGAAATTCTGCCAGCGCCGGAATTTTATTATGCTGAAAGTTATCATCAACAATACTTAGCCAAAAACCCCAATGGCTACTGCGGTTTAGGAGGAACTAAAATCAGTTATCAGTAATCAGTTGTA
>DMPJ01000557.1:0-171 GCA_003456035.1 Planktothrix sp. UBA8402 | reverse complement strand
TGAGCAAAACCGTCCTAAATTGATGCTCCAGCATAAGAAAAATCCTGTAATGTAAGAAATCAATAATACTAACTAAAACTTGGGAACTTTGCGGAAGTTTAGAAATCCCTAATCCTGAACCAGATGAAGATGATCAGGCTATAGTTATCAGAAATCGGGTTTCTTCAGTTA
>DMPJ01000253.1 GCA_003456035.1 Planktothrix sp. UBA8402 | reverse complement strand
AGAACCATAAACATGATCAAGGGGAATATCAAAATACCCTTGGATTTGAGACGAGTGTAAATCCATTGCTAGAATCCGACTAGCACCCGCTTCAGTAATCAAGTTAGCCACTAATTTGGCAGTGATTGACTCACGACCTGCGGTTTTGCGATCGGCTCTGGCATATCCATAATAGGGGATAACCGCCGTAATCTGGCGCGCAGAAGCCCGTCTACAGGCATCTATCATAATCAACAACTCCATCAAGTTGTCATTAACTGGATAGCAGCAGGGTTGAATCAAATAAACATCACAGCCTCGAATGGACTCTTGAATCTGGATGTAAATTTCTCCATCGGCGAATCGCTTGCGAACCATTGGCCCTAAGTCAATTCCTAAATAACGGCTTACCTCTAGGGAAAGAGGAATATTTGCCGAGCCGGAAAATAGTCGTAACCGACCATGATCAGCAACCAATGGCTCAGAGTAAGGAAGGGGTAATATAGCAGAACGGATCACAGCGAACCCTCACAGTTCATTCACAGTTCATTTGTGACAATCCTATCACGAATTCAGTTATCAGTAATCAGTTATCAGTAATCGGTGTACAGACCTGCTCCTGTACCGAGGGTAGCCGATGTAATTGTGCCTGTGTACCAGTATTAATCAGTAATCAGTGTATAGACCTGCTATGGCGTGTCTGTACCAGTAATCATTCATCAGTAATTAGTAATTAGTAATTAATAATTATTTATCAGTAATCAAGGCCGTTGCTGCTGTAGTTGGTTCTGATTTCAACCGTAGGATTGTGCCTAAGCCCTATAATATAAAGGGTTAATTTTCATCGGTGGTTTCCTGAACACTCACCTCAATTAAAGCATGACGCAAACTGCTATTCCCGTTGGAACAATTCTGCAAAACCGCTACCGCTTGATTAGCATTTTAGGTCAAGGGGGTTTTGGTCGTACCTATTTAGCGGAAGATCAAGGAAGGTTTAACGAGCGCTGCGCCCTGAAAGAATTTATTCCCGTCCAAACTGGAACCTACGCTCTGCAAAAATCCCAGGAACTTTTCCGCCGGGAAGCACAAATTCTCTATCAAATTCATCATGCCCAAATTCCACAATTTGGGGCGGTTTTTGAAGAAAACCAACGGTTATTTTTAGTTCAAGATTATGTGGAGGGAAAAACTTACCACGCCCTATTAATGGAGCGAAAAAATCCCACTGCGGGTTTTCCTAAAACCTTTATAGAAGCAGAAATCCTGCTATTTTTAAGGCAAATGTTGCCTGTTTTAGCCCATATTCATAATTTAGGAATTATTCATCGAGATATTTCTCCTGATAATATTATTTTACGTCATCAAGATCAACTCCCAATCTTAATTGATTTTGGAGTAGTGATTGAATTAGCAACCCGGATTAATACCCCTGATTTAACCTTGCCTCCGGCGACTCGGGTGGGAAAATTAGGTTATGCACCTTTTGAACAAATTCAAACCGGACAAGCGTTTCCCAGTAGTGATTTATATGCCTTAGCGGTGACGGCAATTGTTTTATTAACCGGGCAAGAACCCCAATATTTATTAGATCAAACGACTTTATCTTGGAATTGGCAACCCTATACTAATGTTAGTTCTAATTTCGCTCAAATTATTGATAAAATGTTAAATAGGCAACCGAGCGATCGCTATCAATCGGCCCCAGAAGTTGAACAAGCCCTACAAACCCTAAATCAGCCGTTGAATTTTCCCCCCACACAGCAAAATCAACCGCGTCCGACTCCTGCATCCACTCCCCAACTTCCTAACCCTGATTTTTCTCAACTTCCCACCCTGGCGGTAGGACGGCCGTTAGTAACTCAACAGGTACAACAGCCAGCCCAGAATAATAATAGTCCTGTGGTTCCCAACTCTCCCCAAACTCCTGACCCGGATTTTTTGGGATCTCAACCTATCTGGGAGAAACCCGCAACGCTGATAGTGGTGGGTTTTCTGGTAGCCTGTTTAGCGGCTTGGGGTTCTTGGGCTTTGGTAAAAGGATTGCTCAAAACCAATGATCATTCCCCTGATGATAAGTCTTCCCAGGTGAATCCTCCCAGCGCGAGTCCGTCTATTCCCTTACCTGGAATACCATTACCGAATTTGACACCGCCTGCGAATTTACCATCCCCGCTTCCGACAACGACTCCAGGGGCGCCAACATCCTCCACAGAACTCCTAAATTTGGCTGTTGATGAGGTAAAGGTGATTGAGGGAAATCTGAAAGTAAATCAAGCTATTAATTATCTGGTTTCTGCCGAAGCGGGACAACAGTTTTATGCGTCGGTTAGTGGAGATGGAGTGTTATTCACGTTGGTTGGCCCGGATCAACAACCAATTAATCAAGCCGCATCGGTATCCTTATGGCAGGGAACTCTCCCTTTAAGCGGGGATTATACGGTGATTCTTCAGCCCATCCCAGGACTACCCGAAAGCAACTATAAGTTAGAACTGACTTTAATTAATACCCTTTCCCCGATTATTCCCCCGGAACCCGCACCGGAACCGGAACCCGAACCCGAAC